>NZ_JBYSXD010000033.1:0-52821 GCF_058781865.1 Arthrobacter sp. FW306-1B-F12A | reverse complement strand
GTCCTCCTGCAGATCATGATCTGCAGGAGGACTCTCTATTTTCGGCCAGGAGTGAGCGGGCATTTCGGAATTGGCCTTCATATGTGAGCGGGCGTCACGGCATGAGCGTCGATATGTGAGCGAGGGTCATGCCTTCGCGATCGCTTCTTCCAGCGCGCCAAGCACGAGCTTCACCGACGCCCTGTTGGCATTCGGCCCCATCATGCCGATCCGCCAAACGGTCGACGTAAACGCACCCGCACCGGAGCCGATTTCCATACTGAAGTTCTCCAAAAGGTAGGCGCGGACGGCGGCCGAGTCCACGCCGTCGGGCACTTTGACCGTGGTGAGGCTCGGCAATCGCGAGCCCTCCGCGGCAAACAGCTCGAGCCCCATCGCTTCGAGGCCGTCGCGCAACTCGGCCCCGGCGGCACGGTGCCGCGCTTGAACAGCCGCGAGCCCCTCGGCCAAGATGCGGTCAAGTCCCGCCTCTAGCCCCGCGATCATGGTCACCGGCGCCGTGTGGTGATAGGTCCGGCTTCCACTCGCCGCGCCAACATACCCACCCAGAAGGCCGATATCCAGGTACCACGAACGAGGCTCCCTGACGCGTCGCTCGAAAGCGCGCTCGGACACTGTGAACGGGGACAAGCCAGGGGGCGCTCCCAAACACTTCTGCGTCCCGGCATACCCGACGTCGATCCCCCAGTCGTCAGCCAGGAGTTCCAGTCCGCCGATGGACGTCACCGCGTCCACGATCAGCAAGGCGTCGCCCTTGCCGGCGCCAAGGGGCGCGACGTCGGACAGGACACCCGTGGAGGTTTCGGCATGGACAGCGGCAATCACCTTGGGATGGGGGTGCGCGGCGAGGACCCGCTCCGCATCCACCGGTTGGCCCCATTCATGGTCGACGCGGACCACCGTGGCGCCGCACCGCCGGGCGACCTCACACATGCGCTCCCCGAAAAGCCCGTTGACGGCAATTACTGCCACGTCGCCGTCGGACACTGTATTAACAAAGGCAGCCTCCATGCCGCCGGAACCAGTGGCACTCAATGGCAGGGTGCGGGCATTCCGGGTCCCCCACACCGTCCGAAGCCCCGCGCATGTCCGGTCCAGTCGCTCGATGAACACGGGATCCAGGTGCCCGATCACCGGATACCCCAATGCGGCCGTCACTTCCGGATAGCAATTGCTGGGACCCGGCCCGAACAGATACCGGGAAGTCAGGACCTCTGGCATGACGGAACTCCTTTGGCTCGTTGCTGACATTGTCCACCAGGCGACGAAGGTGAGCGAGCGTTTCGGTAGAACCCACCGAAGGTGAGCGAGCGTTTCGGGAAACGGCGGCATAAGTGAGCGAGCGTCGCAGAGAGGCCAAAGCGGGAAGGAGGGAGGACCGGGGTGCGGTATTCTCTTGACACCACGGCTGTCATTGGATTCACTATTACGTATGCTGAAATAACAGTTCCATGATGTGGAAGGCCTGGAGTGCGGAGGCGCGCAGGTCCATCCGGCAGGAATCGCCGGAGTTCCGCATAGCCAACACCATGGATGCCAGCACTCGCACGAGGAATGAACAAGCATGCAGCTTGAAGTATTCAACAGCGTGGACCGTGCGGACGCCATCGACGTCCTCCGCCCATGCCTCGACATCCAGCGTTGGGTGGAGCACGTCGCAGATGCGCGTCCGTTCAGCGGCTTGGACTCCTTGCTCGATTTCGCCCGGGAAACCGCCGAGCCGTTCACGTCGGACGAAGTGGCGGCCGCGATGGCCCATCACCCGCGGATCGGCGAACGACCCAAGGCGCAGACCACCGAAGCCGCGATGTCCCGCTCCGAACAGGCGGGCGTCGACCCCGGCGATGACGGAGTCGTCACCGCTTTGGCCGAAGGCAACCGAGAGTACGAGGCCAAGTTCGGCCGCGTCTTCCTCATCCGGGCAGCAGGACGGACAGCCAACGACATCCTGGCCTCCCTCCACGAGCGCCTGACCCATACCGCGGAAGAAGAAGACCTGATCGTGGCCGGACAATTGCGCGAAATCGCCCTGCTGCGTCTTGCCGGCGTGATCAGCGAAGACAGCGGGAGCAGCGAAGGAGAGCCCAGCAAATGAGTGTTTCCCAGATCACCACCCACATCCTGGACACCGGTTCCGGGCGCCCGGCGGCCGGCGTCGCCGTCGTTCTCTCCGTGCGCGACGGCGACAACTGGCGCCACGTAGCTAGCGGCACCACGGACGCGGACGGCCGGATCAAGGACCTTGGCCCTGAGAGGGTCGACGGCGGCAGTTACCGCTTGAACTTCGCGACCGGTCCGTATTACAAGGCACAAGGCGTTGACACCTTTTTCCCGGAGGTGGACTTGAGCTTCACGGTGTCCGACGCCGGTGAGCACTACCACGTGCCGCTCCTGCTCAGCCCCTTCGCGTTCTCCACGTACCGGGGCAGCTAACCCATCGGTTCCCCACCCACAGCTGGAGTGGGGAACCGACCTGGAAGCTTCCGCTAGTCGATCGGCGTGACGTAGGCTCCGGAGATTCCGCCGTCAACCATGAAGGTCGAAGCGGTAATGAACGAGGCGTCGTCGCTCGCCAGGAAGGCGACCGCAGCGGCCAGTTCCTCGGGCTCGGCGAAGCGGCCCAAGGGCACGTGGACCAAGCGCCGCGCGGCCCGCTCCGGATCGGAGGCGAAGAGTTCCTTCAGCAGCGGAGTGTTGACCGGTCCCGGGCACAGCGCGTTGATTCGCACCCCCTTGCGCGCGAATTCGACGCCGAGCTCACGGGTCATGGCCAGCACGCCGCCTTTGGACGCGCTGTAGGAGATCTGCGAGGTCGCCGCACCCATCACGGCCACGAAGGACGCGGTGTTGATGATCGAGCCCTTGCCCTGCTCCAACATGTAAGGCAGCGCGTATTTGCAGCAGTAGTAGACGCTCGTCAGGTTGACCTCCTGGACCCGGCGCCAGGCGTCGATTCCGGTGTCGAGGATGGATGCATCGTCCGGCGGCGAAATGCCCGCGTTGTTGAACGCGATATCGACGCTGCCGTAGTGGCTCTTGGCAGCGGCGAAGAGGTCGATGACTTCCTGCTCGTCTGTGACGTTGACCTTCACGAAGATGCCATCGACGGCGGCCGCGGCTGCTTCTCCGGCTGCCGGATCGATATCGGCGATGACCACGTTGGCACCCTCCGAGGCAAAACGCTTTGCGGTGGCCAGGCCGATCCCGCTGCCGCCGCCCGTGATGACGGCAGTGCGGTCCTTGAGTCGGTGTGAAATGAATTCGGTCATGGTGATCTCTCCTTGAATGATGGGGCTTCCAAAGTTGGTGGGTTCAGTGCGCGATGAAGACGTTCTTTACATCGCTGAAGGAATCGAGGGCATCGGGACCCAGTTCGCGGCCCAGGCCCGATTGCTTGAAGCCGCCGAACGGCGTCGAATACCGGACTGAAGAGTGGGAGTTCACCGAGAGGTTTCCGGCTTCCACCCCGCGGGCCACGCGCAAGGCCCGGCCAATGTCTTGGGTCCAGATCGATCCGGAGAGGCCGTATTCGGTGTCATTGGCAATCCGGACGGCGTCCGCCTCGTCGTTGAAGGGAACGACGACGACGACCGGTCCGAAGATCTCCTCCCGCACTGCCGGGTCGTCGAAGGAGTCGGGAGCCAGGACCGTGGGCGGGAACCAGAATCCCGGCCCCTCGGGCACGTCGCCTTGGAAGGCTATGGGCGCTCCCGAGGGCACAAAGCCTGCAACGGTTTCCCTTTGCCGGGCGGAAATCAAGGGCCCCATGACGGTACTTTCATCCGCCGGGTCGCCGACTTTGACAGCCCGAACGGCGGGCTCGAGAAGCTCCAAGAAGCTGTCGTAGGCCGATTTTTCCACCAGGATCCGGGACCTGGCACAGCAGTCCTGGCCGGCGTTGTCGAACGCGCCGCCTGGTGCTGCGGCAGCAGCGGCCTCAAGGTCGGCGTCGGCGAACACGATGTTCGCGCTCTTGCCCCCCAACTCGAGCGTCACGCGCTTCACCTGGTCGGCACAACCGGCCATGATCTGCTTGCCGACCCCGGTTGACCCGGTAAAGACGACCTTTCGCACCGCGGGGTGGGTCACGAAGCGCGCCCCCACAACGGATCCCTTCCCGGGGATGATCGTCAGCACGCCATCGGGCAGGCCGGCCTCGCGCGCCAGCTCACCCAGCCTCATCGCGGTTAGCGGCGTAAGTTCCGCGGGCTTGAGTACCACCGTGTTGCCCGCCGCGAGCGCCGGAGCGAAGCCCCACGCCGCGATCGGCATCGGAAAGTTCCACGGCACAATAATGCCGACAACGCCCAATGGCTCGTGGAACGTCACATCGAGGCCTCCGGCAACGGGGATCTGCCGCCCGAAGTGCCGCTCGGGAGCCGCCGAGTAGTAGCTGATGACGTCGCGCGCATTGCCCGCTTCCCAGCGGGCGTTGCCGATCGTATGCCCCGCGTTGCGGACTTCCAGTTGTGCGAGGTTCTCCAGATCGGCGTCGACGGCGGCCGCGAACCGGCGCAGGAGCAGTGCCCGGTCCGACGGCGACACGTTCCGCCAGGTCTCGAAGGCAGCGGCCGCGCGGGCAATCAGCGCGTCCGTTTCGGCGAGGGATGCCAGCTCAACGGTTTGAAGGAACTCTTCTGTGGCCGGATTGATGATGTCAAAAGTTGTGGCACTCACGCCCAGCTCTTTTCTGTCGCTGTGAATTCCGTCGATGGGTTGAGGCGCTCAGCGTAGAGTTCCCCGTCCCGGTACCTTCTGGCAGCCTCAATGAATCCTTCGAAGAGCCGCACGTCGGAACGATTTTGTTCAGGATGAAACTGAACGCCCAACGCCCAACTTCCTTGGGTCGATTCGACGGCCTCGACCGTCCCGTCCGCCGCACGCGCGGTGACGCAAAGGCCTTCGGCAACCCGGTCAAGAATCTGGTGGTGATAGACCGGCGCCGATGCCTTTTCACCTAGTAGTTGCGCGCTGATGCTGCCCGGCCGAGTAACGAACTCAACCTCCCCGTAGACTCCGGGAGCAGGTTGGTAGTTCGCCTCGGGCAGCACGTCCGGCACGTGCTGGATGAGGTTTCCGCCCAGGGCCACGTTGAGGATTTGCGCGCCGCGGCAGATCGCGAAGAGCGGAATGCCCTTCTCCAAGGCCGCCAGCGTCAACGAGATATCGTGCTCGTCCCGCTCGGGCTGGCTGCGTGTGCTCGGGTGGGGCTCGGCGTCGTAATTTCCGGGGTCGACGTCGGCGCCTCCCACCACAATGAGGCCATCCACGAGGTCAAGGACGGAAGTGTCGGTGCCGATGGGCGGCAGCAGGAGAGGGGTGCCGCCTGCCGCCACCACGGCTTCCAAATACGTTGCCGGCAGTACCGCTGCCCGCGCGTCCCAAATCCCCCATTTCGCGTTTTGAAGATAAGTGGTCAACGCGATGCGAGGAGGCCGGCTTGAACCTGGAGCCTGCGTCTGATTCTGAGTCATCGCCTACAGCCTTTCGAAGCCGCGGCGGAGCTCCCAGTCCGTGATGGCGGACTCAAAAGCTGCCAGTTCGACGTCGGCGTAGTTCACGTAGTGCCGCACCACTTCCTCGCCGAAGACTTCCTTGGCGATCACGGAGTTGGCGAACAGATCCCGCGCTTCCCGCATCGTCGTCGGCACGGTGGGAGCACCCGAGGTGTAGGCGTTGCCAAGGGTTGCGGGCTCGAGTTCGAGCTCGTTTTCGATTCCGTAGAGCCCGCCGGCAAGCATGGCCGACAGTGCCAAGTACGGGTTCACGTCGCCACCGGGCAGCCGGTTCTCCAGGCGCGCGCTTTGACCATGGCCCACGAGGCGCACCGAGCAGGTGCGGTTGTCGAGGCCCCAGGCCACCGCCGTCGGAGCGAACGAGCCTTTGACGAACCGCTTGTAGGAGTTGATGTTGGGAGCGTAGAACAGCGTGAATTCCCGCATCGTGGCCAGCACCCCGGCAATGAAGTGGTCGTAGGTCTTGGTGCGGGCGCCGGTGGCCTTGTCCCAGAAGACCAGTTCATCGTCGAGTCCACGAAGGGACAGGTGGATGTGGCAGGAATTGCCCTCGCGCTCGTTGGGCTTGGCCATGAAGGTAATGGATTGGCCCATGTCATGGGCGATGTCCTTGGCCGCGGTCTTGTAGACGGAATGGTTGTCCGCCGTGGTGACTACCTCGTCGTACTTGAAAGCGATCTCGTGTTGGCCGAAGTTGCATTCACCTTTGGCTGATTCCACGGTCATGCCCGCTGCGTACATCTCGTTCCGGATCCGGCGAAGCAGTGGTTCCACGCGACCCGATCCCAGGAGCGAGTAGTCCACGTTGTATTGGTTGGCAGGAGTGAGGTGCTTGTAGTCCAGGTCCCATGCTTGCTCGTAGGAGTCGTTGTAGACCACAAACTCAAGCTCGGTTCCGGCAAGTGCCTTCCAACCGCGTTCGGCAGCCTTGGCCGTCTGGCGCTTGAGCATGGCGCGGGGCGAAACAGAGACCGGAGTGCCGTCGGTCATGGACAGATCGCACTGGATCAGCGCACTCCCCTCGCGGTAGGGAAGGACACGGATGGTGTCCAAATCCATGTCGAAGAGCATGTCACCATAGCCCTTTTCCCACGAGGAAATGTCATAGCCATCCACGGTGTTCATTTCGGTGTCAACGGCGAGGAGGTAGTTGCAGCCTTCCGTGCCGTGCTCCAGGACGGAATCCAGGAAGAATTGCGCGTGAAGGAGCTTGCCCTGAAGCCTGCCCTGCATGTCGGTGAAGCCGAGAATCACGGTGTCTATGGCGCCCTCGGCAATCCGCGCCTTGAGTTGCTCAACGGTGAGCATGCGGTCATTGCGAGGGTGAACGGTAGTTTTCACGGTGTTCGAAATGTCGTTCATAGTGCTGCTCATTTCAGTAGTCCCTTGAGTAGTGCGGCAGTGGACTCGCAGTGCAATTCCATGACGCTTCGGGCCGCTGCAGGCTCGCCGTCGAGGATGGCCTGCACTATCAATCGATGCTCTTGGTTTGAATGTTCGATGTTCCGCTGCAGAAAGGGGATCTCCGCGAGGAACTCGTGGATCTTTGTCTGGATGGTAGTGCTGGCTTTATTGAGTTCGGACGACCCCGCAACAGCGGAGAAAGCCAGGTGGAGGCGGGCGTCGGCTTGCCTGTATTCCACCGGGGAACCCGCGTTTTCAACCTCGGCCAAGGAATCAATCAGGAGCTGACGCTGATCCTCGCTGAGCCGCATCGAGGCCGCCCGCTGGCAAGCCCCGGGTTCAATCACGGAACGGAAGATGAGGATGTCGCTGATTTCCCCCTGCCTGTCCTTGTTGTCGAGGCGCTCCGGCGGCCGGGCGTTGCCGACCGGTTCCACGATGGTTCCGCCGCCCCGCCCCCGGACGGTCGTGACGAAGCCCGCGGCTCGCAACGCGCTGATCGCTTCCCGCAGCGTGGCCCGGGAGACCTGCATGCGCTCGGCCAAGTCGCGCTCGGGCGGAAGGCGCTCACCGGTTTTGAAGATCCCCAACTGGATTGCCGATCCCAAGTGCTCAACGCATGACTCGAAAGCCATGTGTCCGCGCACGGGAAGCAAGACCGTCTCCAGGAGGGGGGATTCAATCGGTTCGGCGAACAACATGGTGGCCTTCCTTGGTGGGAGGCCGCCGGCGAGAACCGCCGGCGGCCCGCGTGTGTTGCTAGTTGAGCAGCTTATCCGCGTCGATCGTCAGGTGCTCCTGCTCGGCACTCGTCATGAACGTCCGGCGCCCCGTGGTGTACCAAAGCACGGTGGCAAGGAGGAAGACGACCACGACGGCGATGGGCGCGTAGTTGAACGTGTCGATGGTGATGTCTGCGACGGGCGGAAGAACGAAGAGGATCACGATGATGGCGACCCACACAATCGCTACCCAGTTGATGATGGGACTCCATTTCCCCAGGTGCCACGGGCCCGGTACGAAGTTCTTGTTGAGCCTGCGGAGCAACACGGGGGTGATGTACGCGATGTAGAGGCCAATGACGGCCACGCTCGTCACGGCAAAATACGCGGTGGTGTTGAACAGGGCTGGTGAGGCGAGCACGATCGCGCAGCCAACGCAGAGCCAGATGGAATTTGTGGGGGTGCCGCTCCGGGCGTTGACTTTGGCCCAGATGCGGGAGCCTGGCAGTGCATTGTCGCGGGAGAAAGCGTAGGTCATGCGTGAGTTGGCGGTCACTGAGGCCATGCCACAGAAGAATTGTGCGCCCACCACGATGGCCAGCAGGAATTTCGCTACGCCGGGGTTGCCCAATGCATCCAGGAAAATCTGCGCCGGGGGCAAGCCTGTTGCCGTAGCGCCAAGAGTGGTCAGGCCTTCCTCTGAGCCGTCCGGGATCGCCGCGACGAGTGAGTAGAGCAGTATCCAGCCACCAATGATGGAGATGACGACGCTCATGACAATCCCCTTGGGAGCCGCAATGGCTGCGTTCTTGGTCTCCTCGGCAACGTGGGCCGAAGCATCGTAGCCGGTGTAGGTGTACTGCGACATGAGCAGGCCCATGAGGAAGACGTACGGCCCGAAAGTGAAGCCGGTTTCGTTGTGCCACGCGGTCATCGTCCAGTCAAAGGACTGGTGGCTCGTGGGCATGAGCCACAGCGCCGCCACAATGATCGCGACACCCACGATGTGCCACCAGGCCGAGACATTGGACAGGAAACTGACAATCTTGACGCCGAAGCTGTTGAGCAGGGCGTGGATAACCATGAGGACGACGAACAGCGCGAACGTACCGCCCGGGGTGGGCTCAACGCCGAAAGTCAGCGCCGCGAAAGCCATCATTGTCGTGGCGCAGCCGAAGTCGATTGCGGCCGTGACGGCCACTTCACCGAGGAAATTGAACCACCCGACATACCAGGCCCAGGCCCGCTTGTTGCGTTTGGCGAGCCTGCCGGCCCAGAAATACAAGCCACCGGCGGTCGGGTACCGCGAACAAACCTCGGCCATGGAGAGCGCCACGCACAGGACTAGAACGCCAACCAGCGGCCAACCCAGGTTGATGGCAGCCGGACCGCCGGACTTGAGCGCAATGCTGAAGGAGGTAATGCAGCCAGCCAAAATCGAAATGATGGAAAACGAGACTGCGAAGTTGGAGAAGCCGGACATGCCGCGATGTAGCTCTTGCTTGTAGCCAAGCTCGGCGAGGGCCGCAGCATCTGCGTCTTGCACAGCCTGCACCTTCGCTGCCGTAGAACGATCACTCATGATTATTCTCTTTCTAAACGGAAGGGGGGAACGGGCCGACACCGCTCGCATCGATAGTGACCCACTTCACATCACTCTGTCAATGGTCTGACTTCAGACCACAAACCAACCTCCGCGAAACGGTAAGCTGGAAGGCATGGTTTCTGAGGGCTCGAACGCCGACGGCACGTCACAAAACAGCACGTCACACAACAGCGCGGCGCACAACGCCGCGGCAGACAACGGCACTCCGGAACGCCGCGGGATCACGGTCCGCCGTGCGCCGAAGTTCGTTCCCTTCATGGGACTCGGCGGGGTGCTCGGCATCATTGTTGCCGCGTTCGTTGCCTACGGGATCCCCGGCGACCAAAGTTTCGACACGGGGGCGGTCTTCGGTTTTTTCCTTGTGTCCTTCGCCGCGGGCGGCGTGCTGCTGGGCGCCGTCGCGGCCCTCGTCCTCGACAAAGTCAGCGTGCGGCGTTCCCAGCGTGCCGTCGTCGAGTCCGTGCCCAGCCCCACAGAGGACGACGCCGGGGCATAGGATCCGGGTCACAATGTCGCGTGAGGGAAAGTACCACGCCAACATCATGCGACAATTGACCAGTGGCACGTGGCGACGGAAAACTTTCTCATGATCTTCTCCCCGACGAAAAAGGACCTCAGGACGCTTGTGGCGTCTTCGGGGTCTGGGCGCCGGGCGAAGAAGTAGCAAAACTCACCTATTACGGGCTGTATGCGTTGCAGCACCGCGGACAAGAATCGGCTGGTATTGCTACCAGTGACGGCAAGCGCATCAATGTCTACAAGGACATGGGCCTCGTGTCCCAGGTCTTCGACGAGACAACCCTGAACACCCTCACCGGGCACCTTGCCGTCGGCCACTGCCGCTACTCCACCACCGGAGCAAGCCACTGGGCCAACGCACAGCCCACCCTGGGCGCAACCGCCACCGGCACCGTTGCCCTCGCGCACAACGGCAACCTGACCAACACGGCTGAGCTCCGGGAAATGATCCTCGAACTCAACGGCGGTCAGTTGACCGGCGAAATGAAGCAGGGCAACACCTCGGACACCGCCCTGGTCACTGCCCTCCTCGAAGGCGAAGAGGGCAAGACCCTCGAACAGACCGCGCTTGAGCTGCTTCCCAAGATCCGGGGCGGCTTCTGCTTCGTGTTCATGGACGAAGGCACCCTCTACGCGGCCCGCGATACCTTCGGCATCCGCCCCTTGTGCCTTGGCCGCCTCGAGCGCGGCTGGGTCGTCGCGTCGGAACAGTCCGCCCTGGCAACCGTCGGGGCCAGCTTCATCCGCGAGATCGAACCCGGCGAGTTCATCGCCATTGACGAAAACGGCGTCCGTTCCCAGCGTTTCGCGGAAGCGACGCCGGCCGGTTGCGTTTTCGAGTACGTCTACCTTGCGCGTCCCGACGCTTCGATTGCCGGGCGCTCCGTGTACGAGTCCCGCGTGGAGATGGGCCGCCAGCTGGCCCGCGAAAACACCCAGGTAGCGGACATCGTCATCCCGGTCCCCGAATCCGGAACCCCGGCAGCGGTCGGTTACGCCGAAGAATCCGGCATCCCGTTCGCCCACGGCTTCGTCAAGAACTCCTACGTGGGGCGCACGTTCATCCAGCCTTCGCAGACCCTGCGCCAGCTCGGCATCCGGCTCAAGCTCAACGCCCTCGAATCCGTGATCCGCGGCAAGCGCGTGGTGGTAGTGGATGACTCGATCGTCCGCGGCAACACCCAGCGCGCCATCGTCAGGATGCTCCGCGAGGCCGGAGCCGCAGCCGTCCACGTCAAGATCTCCTCCCCGCCCGTCCAGTGGCCCTGCTTCTACGGCATCGACTTCGCGTCCCGCGCTGAACTGATCGCCAACGGCGCCACCATCGAGGAAATCTCCCAGGCCATCGGAGCGGATTCGCTGGCTTACATTTCCGAAGACGGCATGATCGGCGCCACCCAGCAACCGCGCGAACGCCTCTGTACCGCCTGCTTCACCGGCCAGTACCCCATCGCACTTCCGGGTTCGGACAAACTGGGCAAGAACCTCCTGGAGCGCACCGACCTCGGCGGGCTGCCGACGTCGGGCATCTCCGCCGAAGCCGTAACCGCGGACTCGGACGACCCGGCCAACAAGCCCGGCGCCACGGGCTGCGATCCCGGACCCGACGCCGAGTTTGAGAACCTGCTGACCGACGCCGATAAGAAAGAGTCTGTATGACCTCCGCATCCTCCGCCGCTGAGAACACAACCGGCATCACCTACGCGTCCGCCGGCGTCGACGTCGAAGCGGGTGACCGCGCCGTCGAACTCATGAAGGACGCCGTCAAGGCGACCCACAACAGCTCCGTGCTCGGCGGCGTCGGCGGTTTCGCCGGCCTGTACGATGTCTCCAAGCTGCTCACGTACAAGCGGCCCCTGCTGGCCACGTCGACGGACGGCGTCGGCACCAAGGTGGCCATCGCCCAGGCCATGGACATCCACGACACCATCGGCTTCGACCTGGTGGGCATGGTGGTGGACGACATCGTCGTAGTCGGCGCAGAGCCGCTCTTCATGACCGACTACATCGCGTGCGGCAAGGTTGTCCCCGAGCGCATCGCGGACATCGTCCGCGGCATCGCCGCCGCTTGTTCCGTGGCGGGCACTGCCCTGGTGGGTGGCGAAACCGCTGAGCACCCGGGCCTGCTGGGTGAGCACGAGTACGACGTCGCCGGTGCAGCTACCGGTGTTGTCGAAGCCGACGCCCTGCTTGGCCCGGACCGCGTCCGCGCCGGCGACGTCGTGATCGGCATGGCTTCCTCGGGCTTGCACTCCAACGGCTACTCCCTGGTCCGTCGCGTTATCAACCACGCCGGCTGGGCCCTTGACCGCCAGGTCTCCGAACTCGGCCGCACGCTGGGCGAAGAACTGCTGGAGCCCACCCGCGTCTACGCCGCCGATTGCCTGGACCTCGCCCGCGCGTTCCCGGTCAGCGGCCTGGGTACTGCGCCCGGCGCCGTGCACGGCTTCAGCCACGTCACCGGCGGCGGCCTCGCAGCCAACCTGGCCCGCGTCCTGCCGCAGGGCCTCGTGGCCACGGTTGACCGCGCCACCTGGGAACTGCCGGCCATCTTCAAGCTGGTGTCCGAGCTCGGCAATGTTCCGCTGGCCGACCTCGAGCGCACGCTCAACCTCGGTGTCGGCATGGTGGCCATCGTGTCCCCCGAAATCGCCGACGCCGCCGTGGCCCGCCTCAACGAACGCGGCCTGCCGTCGTGGATCATGGGTACGGTGGCCGCGGACTCCGACTCGATCATCAAGAGCGGCCCGGACTACGTCCAGGGCGCCAAGGGCGTCGACGGCGGCGCCGTGCGCCTCGTGAACGCCTACGCCTAAGCGTTCTTCACGCAAAAAGTGCCCACCCCATTGCCGATCAGGCAGTTGGGTGGGCACTTTTGTTTGAGGCCTAGTTGCTTTCGGCGGCCATGACGCTGAAGGCTGCTCCGGCTGGATCACCGAGGACTGCCATGCGGCCGACGCCAGGGACGTCGAAGGCAGGCGCGAAGACCTGGGCGCCGAGCTCGACGGCCTTCGCCACGGACTCGTTCACGTCCGCAACATTGAAGTAGGTCATCCAGAACGGCGGCATTCCCTCGACGGGCTGCTTCATGGCGCCGGCCACGGACTTCCCGTCCACCACGAACTGGGTGTATTCCTGCAGGTCACCGGCCGCGGCCGTCTCGCTGGAGCACCCCGTGACGGACTCGTAGAATGCCACGGCCTTGGGGACGTCGTTCGTCTGCAGCTCGCTCCAGACCACCGTGCCCGGCTCATTGACCAGCCCGGCGCCGTGGTGGGTTCCGGCCTCCCAGAAGCCAATCTGTGCACCCGTGGGATCGGCTGCGAAGAACATCCGCCCGCTTCCGTTGGGGACGCTGTCCGGCGGGAAGAGAACGTTGCCGCCTGCCGCCGTTACGCGCTCAGCGGCGTCATCTACCGAATCGACGGCGAGGTAGTTGGCCCAGAAGGACGGTGCGCCGGCCGCGGCCATGTCCGGCATCTGCTGCATCATGCCCGCCACGTAGCGGTCCTGCAGCTTGGCCATGTAGTAGGTCATGCCGTTGCCGGCATCCATCGCGTCCAATTCCCAGCCGAACAGATCACTGTAAAAGGCCTTGGAGGCCTCAATGTCCGACGACGACAGGTCCACCCAACACGGGGTTCCCTGCTTGTAGCTATCAACCTGCGGCATTGCTATCCCTTCGTTGAGTAGCCTCGAGCTTAGGCGTGAACAGTCCGGCCGGTGAAAGCGACCAGGCGCTCCAGGCTGGATGCCGTCTCGGCGACTTCCTGGGCCTGGGCGAAGCTGCCGCTTGCGCGGACCTGCTCGCTGATGGTGTTCTGCGCGAGGACCTCGACGTAGTCGGTGAGCTCATCCGCCACCGACACCTCGAAGCCCAGGGCCTTGGAGAAGTCCCAAGCGTGGACCAGGAACTCGAGGTTGAGGATGGAGGCGACCATCGTGGCCGGCAGTTCGGCGAAGCCCATGTCAATGGTGCCTTCGAGTCCGCGGCGATAGAAGGCTTCCAGCGTCGGCTGGGCGAGGTCGGCGATGCGCACCTCGGGCGACTTCCCGGCGTCGTCGGCTACTTCGGCGCCCAGGGCCTTGGCGATGTTGGCAATTGAGCCGGCGAGGTGGTCAAGCAACTGCGACACGTTGAAGTCGGCGCACGGAGTCTGGGTCTGCGCGTCGGCTTCGGTGACGTGCGCCAGCACGCGCTGCACGATGGCGAGCGTGGCGTCCGCGGAGGTGAGCTCATTGAGATCGGCAGGGGCAGCTGCCCATTCGTCGGCACCGGCGTCGCCCGTGGACGCCTCGGCGAGGAGACGGTCGAGGTAGTGGTTCCAGCCCTCGGCGTGGCCTGCCAGGGCTTCCGGAGTCGGAAGGCCTTCGTGCACCAAGCGCACGGAGGTGCCGCCATCGGCCGGCTCAAGGGTGATGGCTACCGTGGAGACGTTGTCCGCCGGCGCTTCGGGCTGCTCCCAGCCCCAAGTGAAGACGACGCGCTTGCCCGGCTCGATTTCCGTGAACGTTCCCGCCGCGTGGTGACCCGGGGTGATGGTCCAGCGGTACTCGCCGCCAACCTTGAGGTCGACGCGGGCGGCAACGGTCTGCCAGCGGCGGAGGCGTGCGGGCTGCGTGATGAGTTCGAACGCCTGGTCGACGTTGAGGGGAAGAAGAACGGTCTTGTCGTAAATCATGATGATTCCTCTGTTGTTTGAAGGCGGTCGGTGGTGAAGTTTTGTGCGTCAGCGAGGAGCATGTCCAGCTCAGCGGTCCAGAACTGCTCAAAAAGCATCCGGAGTTCTCTCATGCCGTCGTTATCCAAGCGGTAGTAGCGGTTGCGGCCCTCTTTGCGGGCCGCAACGAGGCCTACCTGCTCCAGCAACAACAAGTGCTGCGAGACAGCGGATCTGCTCACCGTGAATTCGCCAGCCAGCTCCGTCACGGTGCGCTCGCCCGCCGCAAGCAGGTGCAACAGGCGCCGCCTGTTCGGCTCCGCGGCAACTTCCAGTCGGTCGAGCATGATTAATACGTTAGCCGTCACTAACGCATTCTGTCAACCACTTCCGAGAGCGCACTATCAACAACTACAGGACCGCAGACAAGAACGCCCTGGTCCGCTCATGCTGCGGGTTGCCAATGACGGCTTTGGCGGGACCTTCCTCAATGATCCGGCCGCCATGCATGAACACCACTCGATCCGCCACGTCGCGGGCAAAGCCCATCTCGTGCGTCACAACAATCATGGTCATTCCCGTCCGGGCCAGGTCCTTCATCACCCTGAGGACCTCGCCCACCAACTCCGGATCCAGCGCCGACGTCGGCTCGTCAAACAGCATCAGCTTCGGCTGCATGCACAGGGCCCGGGCGATCGCCACCCGCTGCTGCTGCCCGCCCGAGAGGTGCCGCGGATAGGCCCCCGCCTTCTCCGACAGGCCCACCTTCTCCAGCAAATCCAACGCCCGACGGCGGACATCCGCCTTGCGGTGCTTGAGCACCCTGATCGGGGCTTCCATCAGGTTCTCCAGCACGGTCATGTGCGGGAAGAGGTTGAAGTGCTGGAAGACCATCCCGATATCCGTGCGGTCGGCGCAGATTTCGTTGTGGGACTGTTCATGGAGCTTGTCCCCCTTGATCCGGTAGCCCACGGCCCTGTCCCCCACCCACAGCAGGCCACCGTCGATCTTCTCCAGGTGGTTCACGCACCGCAGGAAGGTGCTTTTCCCGGAGCCGGAGGCGCCGATCAGGCAGACCACTTCGCCGCTCTGGACGTGGAGATCGATTCCCTTGAGGACCTCATTGTCGCCGAAACTCTTGCGCACGCCTTCCGCGCGTACCAGCGGAAGCGCCTCCGGCGCCTTACGGCTTTCCTTCGTCTCGATAGTCATGACTGGCCTTCCTTTCCTGAGCCTTGTTTTCCTGAGCCTTGTGCGGAATGTACCCTGAAGAATTTCCGCAACCGCTCGGCGGCGGTCGGCGGGACGGAACGGGACGTTCCCCGGGCGAAGTGCCGTTCCAGGTAGCCTTGGCCCACCGTGAACACCGTGGTGACGATGATGTACCAGATACTGGCGACCAGGAGCAGCGGGACAACCTGCAGGTTCTTCGAGTAGATGATCTGGGCGGAGTACAGGAGCTCGGGGACCGCCAGGACACTGACCAGCGAGGTCATCTTGAGCATGCCGATGAACTCATTGCCCGTAGGCGGGATGATGACGCGCATGGCCTGCGGCAGGATCACCCTGATGAGGGTCTGGATGCGGGACATGCCGAGGGCACCCGCAGCTTCGCCTTGACCTTGATCGATGGACTGGATTCCTGCCCGGACGATCTCCGACATGTAGGCAGCCTCGTTGAGGCCCAGGCCAAGGATCGCCGCGGCGAGGGGTGTGATGATCTGGTTGGCGTCGAGGCTGACGCCGGGGATACCAAAGGTGATCTCCGGATACAGCGCCGACAAGTTGAACCAGAACAACAGCTGGACCAGGACGGGGGTGCCTCGGAAGATCGTCACATAGGCGCTTGCCGAGGCCTTGACCACGGGGTTTGCCGAAAGCTGCATGACCGCAAGCACTACGCCAAGCCCCACCCCGACAGCCATGCAGACAACCGTCAGGAACAGGGTGATGCCGATCCCGTTGACTATGGCAACGTCACGGAAATACAGGGCCACCTTGTCCCAGCCGAAACGGGGATTGCTCACCGCGGAAACAAGCAACAGGATCACGACGGCGCCTACCGCAGTGCCAGCCACCCATCGCCAGGGGTGCCTGGCCGAGACCACGGTGAACTGTCCGCGGTCCGTTGTTCCCATCTTCGGGACGGTGATCACGGTGCTCATTTCGCACCACTCGCGTCCACGGCATCAGCGCTGATGGTCACCGAGTCCGGGATTCCGTACTTCGCATTGATCGCCTTGTACGTGTCGCCAGCGATCAGCGCCCTGACCGCCGCGACCATCGCCTTGGTCAGGGGCGAGCCTTTGGGCATGGCGATACCTACCGGCGTCGGTTCGAAGTCCTGGTTGCCGGCGAGCTCGAAGGCACCGCCGGAAAGCTTGCTTGCGTAACCCATGCCAACAAGGCCTGAGAGGACGCTGTCCACGCGGCCGGAGATGAGTGCCAGGTTGGCTTCGTTCTGGGAGGGAAACAACTGGATGTCGATCGGCGCTTTGCCGGCGACGACGCACTGCTTCGAAAACGCCGGAAGGGTCTCGATCCCTTGCGTGGTCCCCTTTTCGCCACCCACCTTCGTGCCGCACAGCTTCATCGCGTCGAGGGCCAGCTTCTTGGGGTTGCCGGCCTTGACGGCAAGGCCGGAGCCGCTGCTTTGGTAGGAGGCGAAATCGGCATTCATCTTACGCTCGGCCGTGACATTGAAACCCGAGATGCCGACGTCGTACTTGTTGGAGCTCACGCCCGGGAGGATGGTGTCGAAGGTCGCGGGAACCATCTTGACTTCGAGCCCCAGCGTCTCGCCGACTGCTTTCGCAAAGTCCGCGTCCCAGCCGACAACCGTCTTGCTGTCAGCCGCGTAGAACTCATAAGGCGCGAAGGTGGGGTCGGTGCCGACCACCAATGTCCCCTTGGCCTTGACGTCCGGGGGCAAGAGATTCGCGGCGGACTTGTTGAAGGGCGCCGCCGGAATCGCAGCGTCCTTGCCGGGAATCGAACTGGCGGCGGCTTCCTTGCCGGCGTCGAGTGACGCAGTGGTGCAGCCGCTGAGCCCGACGGCGGCGGCCAGCAGCAGAGCGGATGTGGAGATGTATCTAGGACGGTTCATGATTGCCTTTCGCATAGCTTGTTCCATGGTCAACGGCGATGTTGACCACGGTGGTGCCGATATTGACGAGGGCGGGATGCCGAATGATTGCGACCACCCCGTCCATCGGTGAAAAGAAGTCTTTTGGAGGACGCTCGAGTTCTTCCACTGAGTGAACGCGGGCCACGAGCTCTCCGGCCGCGACTTTCTGGCCAAGTCCGACCACCGGCTCGAGGATGCCTGCCATGGTGGAATGGACCGCGGACTGGGCCGTGAGTTCGACCCACTGGATCGGCTCTCCGATCCCTGAGAGGCCGGCGTCCTTGAGCACGCCCCAGTGCCCAAGCAGCGAACGAAGTCCCGTCCGGGCCCTTGCGAGGATCGGCAGGGATACGGTTCCCCTCCCACCGAGTTCGGTCGAGATCATCGGCACGCCGGCCCGATCGGCCGCGCCGCTGATGGAGCCCGCCTTCAGCATGGGCTTCACCACGACGGAATAAGGGGCATTGAATGCGGCGACCGCCGCCACCTTCGCAGCCCATAGCTCCGGCGTCGGTCCTTGGTAGACGAACGCGGACGGCACATACTCCGAGGCGATCCCCCCGGAATGGATGTCCATCACAAAGTCGGCCATGGGGATGAGTTCCTGGGCCACGATCGAGGCGATCTGCAGTGCCGGTCCGCCGTCGGCGCGGCCCGGGAGGGCACGGTTCAGATTGACCCGGTCCACGCTGGAAACACGTCTTCCTTCGCGGACAGCAGGGATGTTGAGGGCGGGCAGGATGATCAATCTCCCGGTCACCTCATCAGGGTTCAAGGTGCGGATGAGTTCCTGGAGAAGGATCTGTCCTTCATATTCGTCGCCATGCGTACCGGCGATCAGGAGGACCGTGGGGCCGTCCCCACCACTCAGGACCGCGATCGGCGAAGGGATGACAGCGGCGTCATTCTCATTGTCCGAATGTTCGATCTCCAGGTAACCCAGCTGCTTGCCGACGGCGGCAAAATCGATGCCGGGTATGCGTGGAATGCGCAGGCTCATAGGGCAACTTTCTTCAGGGTTGGTAGAATTGGATTCACTGTATACAGTGAATCCTGTGATGTAAAGCACGTAGGATTGAACGAGTTTTGATACGAAAAAGGGGATGAGGCGAATGGCCACGCAAGCTGCCAAGGGGATGAGGCCGCTGAGCGAGCACGTCTACGACAGGATCAGCAATGAGATCGTCAACGGAGTGGTCGAGCCTGGCGCTCCCCTGGTCCAGGAACAGCTGGCCGAAGAATACGGCGTGTCCCGGACGCCGGTCCGCGACGCCCTGAACCGCTTGGTCCACGAAGGACTCGCCACTTTGGTCCCGGGCTCGGGGTATTTCGCGACGACGCTGACCCGATCAGCCGTCGAGGAAGTCTACGAAGTACGCAAGGCCCTCGAGATCATGGCCATCAGGCAGTGTGGGGCAAAATACACCAACCTTCAGCTTGCGAGGCTGGAGCTGCTTATCGCCGAGGGTGCGGCAAGCGCCGACCCGGAGGAACTGTTCACCGCCACGCGGGCGTTCCATTTGGGCTTGGCGGCGCCTGCGCCCAACGGATTCTTGCTGAAAACCCTCGAATCCGTCTGGGACAACCCTGTTCAACGGCTCATCAGCCGCTCGTACCCCTTGGACGACGCCAAGCTTGAGCGCGTGGCGGACGCCCACCGGAAGATCCTGGCCGCAGCGCGCGCCAACGACCTCGAAACACTGATCCCCCTGCTGGATCTGTGCCACGAGAAGGACTGACCGGCCAAAGGGCACGAAAAAGGCCCGTAGCGCACGCCAATCATGGCGCGCCCTACGGGCTCTATCGTTTTGGGAGGCATCCGGGGATGCCAAACGACCTCGTGTACGACGGCGGTACGCAACTCGATGCCGAAAGGCACCTGATTGTTGCTACAGCTATCCGATACGGCGGGTGTCTACCTCGTCGTCATCGTCTTCCAAGTCCTGTGCGTACTTGTCCTCGTAAGCCGAGTAGTCCGGCTCCGGCGGATCATCCGCGAATCGGCTCGTCGCACGACTTGATGGCCCAGTCAGCTCGCGCTGAAGGGCCGAATAGTCAGTGTTCGGGGAGTAGTACTTGATGTCCCGAGCCTGCTTGGTAGCTTTTGCCTTTTGACGGCCGCGCCCCATGGCGTGACCCCCTTTTGTACTTGGACCGGAGGTGGTCACCTTGGCGATCGGTGAGGCCCCGGAATGTTTGGTCAATTTGTCGTATGTCTAGATTACATGCTTTCTGGAGCAACTGCTTGCCACTTGCTTCGCGAAAGCGCCGTCACAGTTCCACCTGGCAGTATCTCCATTCATTGGCATGAAAAACTTGGGTAGAGTCGCCCTAATATGGGGCGGCAGGCATGAAAGGCGCGAACTCAGACATGGGCCAGGACAACATGATCCAGGGCAACAACGGTACGGGCGACAATGAGTCGCCGGTAGACCCTGGTTCCGGGACCTGGTATTCCGGGACTTCGGGCACGTACCCCGATGCAGGCATGCCTGGCGAAACCGGGCCCGAGGGCCCTGCTCCCTCCGAGAAAGGCTCGTCCCTGCGGACTGCCCTGGACGCCATAACGCGGTATCGGCTCATCATTGGCGGCATCGTGCTGGCCGTGCTGATCCTGATCGGCGTAGTGATCTGGGTCCTCGTCGGGGCACTGGCCAACCGCCCGGCGGCCGCGCCCATCCCCGCGCCGGCCACGTCCACCAGCCGCGGTCCCCTCCCGGCGGATGTGGAGGCAAAGGATTACCAATTGGGAGATTGCTTCGCCGATTTCGACTCCAACGCCATCAAGTCCAAGGTGGTGGACTGCACCACCGACCATTCGGCCCAGCTGGGCGCCATCTTCCGGTACAAGGCTGACGACACCTTCCCCGGCGCCACTGCCTTGCGTGACAAAGGCCGCGAAATCTGCCGTGACCTGGTGCTCAACGAGGCATCCACGAAGTACGCGCTCCTGCAGCAGAACGTGTACCCGAGTGCCACGAGCTGGGACAACGGCGACCGCCGCGTGGACTGCTTCATCGTGGTGAACTCGGGAAACACGCTCAAGGAATCCGTGCTGCAGAAGTAGCTATTCCTTCCGCCTCACCGTCAGGCCGCTACCCGCCGGAGCACCGCCGTCGGGACCCGTCAAAGCCTCGAGACCCTCGATGGTGAGTTCGTCGACGTCGGCCGCGGTGTCCACCAGTACCGTGTCGCCGTCCGCGATCTGTCCGGCAAGGATTTCCCTGGCCAGGCGGTCACCGATCTCGCGTTGAACCAGCCTTCGCAGCGGACGGGCGCCGTAGGCGGGATCGTAACCGGACATCGCGAGCCAGGCACGGGCGCCGTCGCTGACCTCAAGGGTGAGCCGGCGGTCGTGCAGCCGCTTGGTCAGCTCGTCCACGTGCAATTCGACGATCCTGGCGAGCTCGTCGACGCTGAGCGGATCGAACAGCACAATCTCGTCGAGCCGGTTGAGGAATTCCGGCTTGAAGGAGGCGTTGACCACGGCCATGACCGCATTCCGCTTCGCCGTGGAGTCCAGCGTTGGATCTACAAGGAACTGGCTACCCGAGTTGGAGGTCAACACCAGGATGGTGTTCCGGAAGTCCACGGTGCGGCCCTGCCCGTCGGTGAGGCGGCCGTCGTCGAGCACTTGAAGGAGGATGTCGAACACTTCCGGGTGGGCCTTCTCCACCTCGTCGAGCAAGATCACGGAGTACGGGCGACGGCGGACCGCTTCGGTGAGCTGGCCGCCTTCCTCGTAGCCCACGTACCCGGGAGGGGCACCGACCAGCCGGGCCACGGAGTGCTTCTCGCCGTATTCGGACATGTCGATCCGCACCATGGCGCGTTCGTCGTCGAACAGGAAGTCGGCGAGTGCCTTGGCGAGCTCGGTCTTACCGACGCCGGTGGGGCCCAGGAACAGGAACGAACCCGTGGGGCGGTTGGGGTCGCTGATGCCCGCGCGGGCGCGGCGGACGGCGTCGGAGACGGCGGCCACGGCCTTGGACTGACCGATCAGCCGCTTTCCGATCTCCTCTTCCATGTGCAGCAGCTTCTGGGATTCCCCCTGGAGCATGCGGCCGGCGGGGATGCCCGTCCAGGCCGAAATAACCTCCGCGATATCGTCCGCCGTGACTTCGTCCGCGACCATCAGGGCGGGCTTCGCTTCACCGCGCGCTTCCCGGGCGGATTCTTCCTCGGCTGCTGCGCTGAGCTCGCGCTCCAACGCGGGCAGTTCGCCGTAGAGAATGCGCGAGGCAGCTTCAAGGTCGCCCTCGCGCTGGAACTTTTCGGCGGCGGACCGCAATTCGTCGATCTTTGCCTTGAGGTCGCCCACGCGGTTGAGCCCGGCCTTCTCGGCTTCCCAGCGGGCGTTCAGCGCACCCAAGGCTTCCTTCTTGTCCGCTTTGTCCGCGCGGAGCGCGGCGAGGCGTTCGATGGAGGCCGCATCCGTCTCGCGCTCGAGTGCCAATTCCTCCATGGTGAGACGGTCCACGGCACGGCGGAGCTGGTCGATTTCCTCGGGAGCCGAGTCGATTTCCATGCGTAGCCGGGACGCCGCCTCATCCACGAGGTCGATGGCCTTGTCCGGCAATTGACGGCCCGAGATGTAGCGGTTGGAGAGCGTGGCGGCGGCTACCAGGGCGGAGTCCGCGATGGCTACCTTGTGGTGGGCCTCGTAGCGTTCCTTGAGGCCGCGGAGGATGCCGATGGTGTCCTCCACGCTTGGTTCGCCCACGTAGACCTGCTGGAAGCGGCGTTCCAAGGCAGGGTCCTTCTCGACGTTCTCGCGGTACTCGTCCAGGGTGGTGGCGCCGATGAGCCGCAGCTCGCCGCGGGCCAGCATGGGCTTGAGCATGTTCCCTGCGTCCATGGCGCTTTCACCGGTGGCACCGGCGCCCACCACAGTGTGGATTTCGTCGATGAACGTAACGATCTGCCCGTTGGAGTTCTTGATCTCCTCCAGCACGGCCTTGAGCCGTTCCTCGAATTCGCCGCGGTACTTCGCGCCGGCAACCATGGATGCGAGGTCCAGCGCGATGAGGGTCTTGCCCCGCAGGCTTTCCGGGACGTCACCTGCCACCATGCGCTGGGCAAGGCCTTCGACGACGGCGGTCTTGCCGACGCCGGGTTCGCCGATCAGCACGGGGTTGTTCTTGGTGCGGCGGCTCAGGACCTGGACCACTCGGCGAATTTCGCTGTCCCGCCCGATCACGGGATCCAGCTTGCCGGAGCGCGCGACGGCGGTGAGGTCCGTGCCGTATTTCTCAAGCGCCTGGAAGGTGTTTTCCGGGTCTTGCGAGGTAACTTTCCGGTCACCGCGGACACCCGGCAAGGCGGCGAGGAGCGCTTCGTGGGAGGCGCCGGCGTCGCGCAATAGCTTCCCCACGGCGTCGCTACCGGCAGAGAGCCCCAAGAGGAGGTGCTCAGTGGACACGAAGGAATCGCCGAGTTTCTCGGCCTCGTTCTGGGCGGCCTGGATGGCCTGCATCGAAGGGCGGGAAAGCTGCGCTTGCTGCACTGAACTGCCCGACGACGACGGCAGGGCCTTGATGGCCGAACTCGCCTGGACGCTCACGGCATCCGGGTCCGCTCCAGTGGCGCGCAAAAGCGCCACCGCGACGCCCTCGCGTTGATCCATGAGGGCTTTGAGCAAGTGGGCTGGCTCCAGCTGCGGATTTCCGGCGGTGGAGGCGTTCATGGCCGCCGCGGAAAGAGCCTCCTGGCTCTTGGTGGTGAATTTGACGTCCATGGAAGAGCTCCTCTCGGGAAAGATGACTATTTCTCAAAGTTGAGTCTACTATGCTCAACTTTGGCGAATCGTCCCTCCTGCTCCATGTTTGCCGACGGCGAAACTGCTGTCCATAGCCTTCCCCGCTTACGGTGAAAAGTCCCTCGCTGTTTGCGTTCCCTGGCCCTAGGATCAGGTGTGACCGGGTGGAACACCCCCCCGGGCGCGCATGAGAAAAAGGACACGCAATGAAGAAGTTCGTAGTTCTCTACAATGCACCACAATCGGCGGAATCGATGATGGCTGACAGCTCCCCTGAGGCAGCAGCCGAAGGCATGAAGCTGTGGATGGACTGGGCCGCGAAGGCTGGCGCTGGGCTTGCCGATCTTGGCACACCCCTCGGTGGCGGCAAAGTGGTTGGGAACTCTGGAGTATCCGATGCAGAGACCGGCGTGGGCGGTTACAGCGTCCTCCAAGCCGAAGACATGGACGGAGCGCTGAAGCTCCTCGAAGGCCACCCGCATTTCCTCATGGCCCCCGAAGTCTCGATCACCGTCTACGAAGCGCTCGACGTCCCGGGCATGTAAGGCAGCACCCGCCGTCGAAATCGTGGGTCCGGGCCGCGCGCTGCGTGCCGGAACGCAGCACTCGGCCCGCGCCCACGATCCCGGCAAAGCGCCGTACGATATGCACATGGCACCCTTCACAGTCACTCGCAATGCGCTGATCCCCGCCGCACCCGCCGACGTCTTCCCCTTCGTCAACAACTTCCACGAGTGGACCAAGTGGTCTCCGTGGGAAGCCGTGGACCCCAAGCTGAACCGGAGTTATTCCGGCAACGAATCCGGCGTCGGAGCAAAGTATGCCTGGAGCGGCAACAACAAGGCCGGCACCGGAACCATGGAAATCGTCGGCTCGGAGGAGCCCGGCAAGATCGACATCCGCCTCGAGTTCACCAAGCCGATGAAGGCAGTCAATCCTACGGGGTTCACGTTCGTGCCCGAAGGGGACGGCACCCGCGTCACCTGGACCATGACCGGCGAGAACAAAGGCCTCGGCAAGATCTTCGCTCTGTTCATGAACATGGAGAAGATGGTGGGCGGCGACTTCGAAAAGGGTTTGACCGCTCTCTCTGCGGTAGCCACCCGGAAAAACTCCTAGTCACCTGGCGCTGGCCATGGCCGTCTTCGTTGATCCGCCGCTGTGGCCCGCGCACGGGACCGTGTTTTCCCACCTCGTCTCGGACACCTCGCTCGAGGAACTGCATGCTTTCGCCGGGGCCGCGGGGATTCCCGGGCGTGCCTTCGATGGCGACCACTACGACGTCCCGGAACGCCGCTACCAGGACCTCCTGTCCGCGGGCGCCATCCCCGTGGAGGCCCGGATTTTGGTGCGGAAACTGATCGCGAGCGGCTTGCGGATCCCGGCCCGACAACGCAGCAAGGCGCTCACCGTACCCTTGCTGGAGCGCTGGAATTCGGCTCTTCCAGGACATGAGGAGCTGGGTTTTGAGCTCCTCGAACGCTGGGGCGAGGACCATCGGAAATACCACAGCCGCACGCATTTGCTGGCGGTCCTGGAAGCCTTGGATCTCCTCACCGAACCCGGGCCGCCCGCGCGCTCAGTGACGTTGGCCGCATGGTTCCATGACGCCGTCTACGAGGGAATCGCAGGGCAGGACGAAGAGCAATCGGCCCGGCTGGCCGAGGACCGCCTGGCTCTTGCGGGACTCCCGGAACCGACGATCCACGAAGTTGCCCGGCTGGTCAGGCTGACCTCAACCCACAGCCCCGAACCGGGAGACCGACTCGGCGCCCTCTTGTGCGACGCCGATCTCTCCATCCTCGGCGCGGAACCAACGGCTTACGCCCGCTACCTTGCTGCTGTCCGCGAGGACTACGCCCACGTCAGCGATGCCGACTTCGCTGCCGGCCGGGCCGCCGTCGTCCGCCATCTGCTCGCCTTGGATCCACTCTTCCACAGCGAACGCGCGCGGAGCCTGTGGCTGGATGCCGCCCGCCGCAACCTGGAGGCCGAACTGTCATGACCATGGCGGGAACGGTGCACCGGCAGCTTCCGTTCACCGTGAGGTTTGAATGGGGGCTCGACGGCGCCCGTGCGGTTGCGTCCGGAGCGGACCTCGCCGTCGTGGTTGACGTCATCACCTTCACCACATGCGTCAGCGTCGCCGTCGACCGCGGTGCCATCGTATTCCCGTACCTGTGGAAGGACTCCGGGGCCGAGGACTTCGCCGCCCACCACGACGCCCAGCTGGCTGGTCCGCGGGGTGGAGGCGGACTGAGCCTCTCGCCGTCGAGCCTGCGGGACGCGCGGTCGTTGAGCCGCGTCGTGCTGCCATCGCCCAACGGCTCTTCGATCGCTTATGAGCTCGCCCAGGAATTCCCGCTCATCGCGGCCGTGTCACTGCGGAACGCAGCCGCCACCGCCGAGTGGGTGGCCGCCGAACTCCCTCCGGATTTAGTGGTGGCGGTGATCGCGGCCGGTGAACTGTGGCCAGGCGGCTCCCTCCGGCCCGCCCTGGAGGATCAGATCGGGGCCGGCGCCTTCATTGCCGGACTCGCTGCCGCCGGGCGGGGCGGCTTCACGCCGGAAGACGGCAGGGAAGGTTTCTCGCCGGAGGCTGATGCGGCGATGGCTGTTTTCAACGCCGTCGAGCCGCGGCTCCATCACGCGTTGCAGGATTGCTCCAGCGGCCGGGAGTTGATCGGCGCAGGGCACGCGGACGACGTCGAGATTGCCGCCGAACTTGACGCCGGGACCGCCGTGGCCCTCTTGAGGGACGGCGCGTTCCAGCAGCCCTGAGTGCACTTCGGTGCGGTTTCCGAAGGGGCTTGCGCTTCCACTACTTAGCGGTACTATGTACCAGTAGCTAGTAACACTGAGTAGTGGAAGGAGGTGTCCGATGGGCAGGCAAATGACGGAGATGCTCAAAGGGACCCTCGAGGGCATCGTTCTCGCCCTCCTGACCGGGAATCCCGCGTACGGGTACGAAATCACGACGCTGCTCCGAGGCCAGGGCTTCACCGAGATCGCCGAGGGCACCGTGTATGCGCTGCTCGTCAGGATCGAGCAAAAAGGCCTTGTCGACGTCGAGAAACGGCCGTCCGAGAAGGGCCCGCCGCGCAAGGTCTATTCGCTCAACGAGCAGGGCGAAAAGGAACTGGACGAATTCTGGAATACGTGGAGTTTCCTGTCCGAGCGACTGGAACAGCTCCGAAAGGGAGGAAAGTGAACATGGCCGCAGGGTGGATCGAGCAGCTTACGGGATCGCTCGAACAGAAGAAGCAATACCGGCAAAACAAGGCACGCGTGGAGCAGCTTCCCGCGGACTATCGCGCGGCGGCGACCGCGCTGGAACGGTACCTGATGTACTTCGGTGCCATCACCAAGGGCGATGTGCTGCTGCGGATGCTCGGGGACCTCACCGATCTCTTCGAACAGAGCGCCGCAGACGGGACGCCGATCCGCGACATCGTTGGTGACGACCCCGTGGAGTTCGCCGAAACGTTCATGCGCAACTACACGGTCGGTCAGTGGATCAACAAGGAGCGCGAACGCCTGGTCAAGGCGATCGACGCCGCTGCCGGAGACGATGGGAAGGAGCGGGAATCGTGAGCAATGCATCCACCACCCGCGAATCCGCGATCCGCGTGCAGGGCATGGAAAAGTCCTACAAAGAGCTGCACGTGCTGCGCGGTGTGGACTTCGACGTGGCACCGGGCAGCATCTTCGCCCTTCTCGGCTCCAACGGAGCAGGAAAGACCACGATGGTGAAAATCCTGTCGACGCTGCTCAGTCCGGACGCCGGCACTGCTACCGTCAACGGATTCGACGTCGTGGCCCACCCGCTGCGGGTCCGGGAATCCATCAGCCTCACCGGACAATTCGCAGCGGTCGATGAAATCCTCTCGGGCAGGGAAAACCTGGTGCTGGTTGCCAAGTTGCGGCACCTGAAGGACCCCGGGCAAGCGGCGGACGATCTCCTGGCGCGCTTCAACTTGTCCGAGGCAGCGTCCCGAAAGGTGTCCGCGTATTCCGGAGGCATGCGCCGTCGCCTTGACATCGCCATGAGCCTGATCGGGCAGCCCGAGGTGATCTTCCTCGATGAGCCGACCACCGGACTCGACCCCGAAGCACGCATCGAGGTGTGGCAGGTAATCCAGGAGCTCGCGAAACGGGGCACCACCGTCCTGCTCACCACGCAATATCTCGACGAGGCAGAACAACTCGCGGACAGCATCGCCATCCTGCATCAAGGGCGCATCATCGCGAACGGGACTCTCGCCGAGCTCAAGCAACTACTCCCACCGGCGAAGGTCGAGTACGTCGAAAAACAGCCCAGCCTGGAGGACATCTTCCTCGCACTGGTGGGGAACGAGGGCAAGGTCGCGTCAAGTAAGGAGCAGTCATGAGCACACATTTCTTCGGAGACACGGCCGTCTTGCTGGGCCGCTCCATGCGTCACATCTTCCGCAGCGCGGACACCATCATCACCACCGCGATCACGCCGATCGCCCTCATGCTGCTTTTCGTCTACGTGTTCGGCGGCGCCATCAGGACAGGCACGGAGAACTACGTCAATTACCTGCTGCCGGGAATCATGCTGATCGCGATCGCCTCGGGCATCGCGTACACCGCTGTTCGCTTGTTCACCGACATGAAGAGCGGCATTTTCGAGCGGTTCCACTCCATGCCGATCGCACGATCATCGGTCCTGTGGGCACATGTGCTGACCTCCATGGTGGCGAACGGGCTCTCGCTCGTGATCATCATGCTGGTGGCCCTCCTGATGGGATTCCGCACCTCCGCAAGCCTGCTGGCATGGCTCGCGATCGTTGGAATCCTGGCGCTGTTCACCCTGGCACTCACCTGGCTCGCGATCATTGCAGGCCTGACAGCGAAGTCAGTGGACGGTGCCGGCGGGTTCTCCTACCCGCTCATCTTCCTGCCGTTCATCAGTTCGGCCTTCGTCCCGACGGCCACCATGCCGGGTCCCGTGCGCGCCTTCGCCGAGAACCAACCGGTCACTTCGATCGTCAACACGATCCAGGATCTGTTTGAACAACGGCCGATCGGAAACGACATATGGGTCGCCCTCGCATGGTGCCTCGGCATCCTGATTATCGCGTACTTCTTCGCCACGGCCGCCTACCGGCGCAGGATCAGCTAAGGGTCGTTCTAGCCGAAGGCGCCGTCTCGTATCATGGAGGTGTGACCTCCTACCTCCAGCGCCGTGGTGCCGCACTCCCCCAAGCCCGTCCCGACGTCGAGCACGTCCTGGCAGTGCGCGGCACGGGAGGCTACCGGCAGTACCGCATCCCTGCGCTGGCCGTCTCGACGGCGGGGACAGTGCTCGCCGCCTATGACGGCCGGCCGAACTTGGACGACCTGCCCAATCCGATCGATCTCCTGCTGCGGCGCAGCACGGACAATGGCCGCAGCTGGGAGGAACAGCGCGTGGTCCGCAGCGGCTTGGGGCTCAATGGCTACGGCGATCCGAGCCTCTTGGTGGACGCAGTGACCGGGCGGATCTTCATGTTCCATGCCGCGGGGACGCATGCCGGTTTCTTCGAAGCGGTAGGCGGCCTGGAACCCGATGACGACGTGCAGCACTGCGATGTCAGCTTTTCCGACGACGACGGCGTCACCTGGCAGCATCGGCGGCTCACCGGACAGCTCAAGCGGGGCGGTGTTCCGGGCGCTCGTGCCGGCGCACGCGACCGCGGTATCACGGGGATTTTCGCCGCAGCCGGTCAGGGAATCCAGATGCACGCCGGTCCGTTCGCCGGGCGACTGGTCCAGCAGTTCGTGGTGCTCGTCGACGGCGAAATCATGGCGGCTTCCGCATACAGCGACGACCACGGCGAGAACTGGACGCTCGGATCGCTCATCGGAAAGGGTCCGGACGGAGTCGGCCCCAACGAAAACAAAGTAGCTTGCCTCGACGACGGCCGCCTCCTCCTGCACTCGCGCGCCACGCCCCGGCGGCTGGCGGCAATCTCGCATGACGGCGGCGGGACATGGAGCCAGCTGGAACCGGTCGGGGACCTCCCCGACCCGAGCGACAACGGCTCGCTTGTCCGCTTCGACGGCCTGCCGAATGTGGCATCCCTGGCCACCCCGGCCATGAGCAGCTGGCTGCTCGCGAGCAACAACCAGGACACTTCCCTGCGCCGCAATACGGTCCTCAGCCTGTCCACGGACAACGGGGCCAGCTGGCCCGCCAAGCTGGTCCTCTGCGAGGGAAGCTCGGCTTACTCGACTGCGGCGCGGCTTCCGGACGGCAACATCGGCGTCTTGTACGAGCGGCAGGGATACCGCGAGATCGTCTTCGTTTCCGTGCCGGTGGAGCAGCTGACGGAGCAGCTTTCGGGCCCGGCGGGTGCGCCGGGTGCGCCTGGTGCGGCGGGTGCGCCGGGAACCCAGCCCGACCACCTCGAGTTTCACATGGAACTGCGCTCCATCACTCCCGGCCGGCCCCCTGTGTGGCAGAACGCCGGTGAATTCCATGTCCTCCCCTGTGACAACGATCGTGACTGGGACGTTCAGACGTGGAAGGAAATCGGCCAAGGATACTCAGCGGAGCAGGCGCAGATCCTCGGAACCCGCGAAGCCCAGGACCTCAACTACGGGCCCATCATTCCGGGCTACAAAGCCGGGGACATCCTCGCGTTCACCGGACGCGCCCGCAACCTCGGCACCCAGGCCGCATCCGGCGTCGTACTCCTGGGACCGCACGCGAACCCGGCGGACTTCCCGCCCGCTGATCTGGCATCCGGCGCTGAAGCACTGTATTTCACGCCGGTTTACACGGTCACTGAGGAGGATCTGGCGCGGGACTCGCTTGAGCTGACTTTTGCGGTGGCGCACGACGGCGGCGCGCGGGTGATCGAGCGCAGCTTCAGTTTCGATCTGCGCACCGGAGCCGTGACGGCTGGCCCCGCCCGGTAACGATTCCGGCTAGAAAATCTGGCGGATATTGGTCTTCGCGAGGTCGATGAGCTGGTCGCCGCGGCCGGACAGGACCGTCCGGATCGCGTAGAGCGTGAAGCCCTTGACCTGCTCGGCACTGATCGCCGGCGGAATGGACAGTTCCTGCCGGGCCGTGCGGACGTCGATGAGGGCCGGACCGTCGTGCGCGAAGGCTTCAGCCAGCCCCGCCTTCAACCCGGAGGAGTTGTCCACCCGGATTCCGCGGATGCCCAGCGATTCTGCCAGTTTGGCGAAGTCCGGATTCTCGAGCTCAGTGCCGAAATTGACGAATCCGGCGGCCTTCATTTCGAGCTCCACGAAGTTCAGCGAGGAGTTGTTGAAAACCACCACTTTGACCGGGAGCTTGTTCTGCACCAAGGTGATCAGCTCGCCGAGAAGCATGGTCAGGCCGCCGTCCCCCGCGAGGGCCACCACCTGGCGCCCGGGATACGCGGCCGCCGCACCGATTCCGTGCGACAGTGCATTGGCCATGGTTCCGTGGTTGAACGAGCCGAGCAGCCGGCGTCGGCCATTCATGCTCAGGTACCGGGCCGCCCACACGGTGGGGGATCCGACGTCGCACGTGAAAACCGTATCCGGGCCGGCAAACTCATCCACGAGCCTGCCCACGAACTGCGGGTGGATCGGCTGGCCGTCCTTCGCCGGCGAAGCCAGGTCATCGAGTTTGGCGCGCGACTTGGCGTAATGCTTGAGCGAGGTACTCAGGTGTGTGCGCTTTACCTTGCGCTCGATCAAGGGCAGAAGCGAGGCTGCAGTGTCCCTGACCGTGCCCACCAGGCCAAGATCGATCCGGGACCGCCGGCCGAGTTGCTCGCCCCTAATATCCACCTGGATGATCTTTGCGTTCTCCGGGTAGAACTGTTGGTACGGAAAATCGGTGCCCAGCATGAGCAAGGCTTCGCAGCTCTCCATCGCGCGATAGCCGGAACTGAAGCCCAAAAGGCCGGTCATGCCGACGTCGAACGGGTTGTCGTATTCGATGTGCTCCTTGCCGCGCATGGCGTGGACGATCGGCGCGGCAAGTGCGTCCGCCAGGGCCATGACCTCGGCGTGCGCACCCGCGGTGCCGGCACCGGCCAGGATGGTGACTTTGCCGGCCGCGTTGAGGATGTCCGCTGCCTCGGCGAGCTCCCGGGGGTTGGGCCGGATCTCCGGCCGGGCGGCCCGGATCACGGAGGTCCGGTCACTCTGCGCCTCCGCGAGGGCCACGTCACCGGGAATCACGACGACGGCGACGCCCCGCTTCTCGACGGCCGTCCGCATGGCGATTTCCAAGACCCTGGGCATCTGGGAAGGATGCGCGACGTGCTCGACATAAACGCTGCACTCCCGGAACAACTCCTGGGGATGCGTCTCCTGGAAGTACTGGCTGCCGATCTCTTCGCTGGGAATGTGGGCGGCGATGGCCAGCACCGGAACCCTGGACTTGTTGGCATCGTAGAGGCCGTTGATCAGGTGAAGGTTGCCCGGGCCGCAGGATCCGGCGCACACCGCGAGTTCATCCGTGAGGCCCGCCTCGGCGGCGGCCGCTAGCGCCGCGGCTTCCTCGTGCCGGACGTGCACCCAACGGATGCTCTCCTCTTCCCGCAGCGCGTCCGTGAAACCGTTCAGCGAATCCCCGGGGATCCCGTAGACGCGTTGGACATTGTTGGCTTTGAGGGTGGAGACGATGTTCTTGGCAACAGTGTTCCTGGCGGCGGACATGGACTGTTCCTTTCGAGGGGAGGCAGTGCAGACACCGCCTACGCTACTCCGGAACACTCCATGGCGCCCGCTGCCCGACGCCGGGGTTCGGGTGGCCGGCGTCGCCGTGCTAGCGGTAGGTGCTGACGAACGGTCGGTTGCTCGGCACGATCTGCTTGCCCAGCGGCATGAGCGATACCGGAATGAGCTTCAGGTTGGCTATGGCCAGCGGGATCCCAACGATGGTGATGGCCATGGCGAAGGCCGTGACCACGTGCCCGATCGCGATCCAAATGCCCGCGACCAGCAACCAGATGACATTGCCTAGGAGCGTAAAGACGCCCCCGCTCCCGGGCTTGTCCACCACCATGCGGCCAAACGGCCACAGCGTGTACGAGGCAATCCGGAACGACGCGATGCCCCACGGGATGGTGACGATCAACAAGCAGCAGACGATTCCGGCCATGAAATATCCCAAGGCCAGGACGAAGCCGCCGAAGACGAGCCAGATGATGTTGAGCAGCGTTTTCATATCTCCCATTGTCCCTTGCTGGATGCGGCCTGGGCCTAAGGGTTCGCCCTGAAATCCCCCTGATTTATGGTTTCCCGGTGTCCAGGACCGCTGACAAATCGAACTTCACGGGTTCCTCAAGCTGCTCATAGGTGCACGACTCCGGATCCCTGTCCGGCCGCCACCGCACGAACTGCGTTGTGTGCCTGAACCGTTCCCCTTCCATATGGTCGTAAGCCACTTCCACCACGAGTTCTGGCCGCAGGGGCGTGAACGACAGGTCCTTTCCTGCGCTCCAGCGGCTCCCTTCGGCGTTGCGGGGTGTCCGGCTGCCTTCCTCCTGCTCGGCCCATGCCCAGGGATGCCCCTCGAACCCGGTCACGAGGGGTTGGAGTTCGTCGAACAGTTCCTTGCGCCGCTGCATCGAGAAGGATCCCACCACGCCCACGTTGGAAAGCCTGCCGCCGTCGTCATAAAGCCCCAACAATAGCGAACCAATAAGATCGTCACCCGTCTTATGAACCCGGTAGCCGGCCACGACGCAGTCGGCGGTCCGCTGGTGTTTGACCTTGAACATCACGCGCTTGTCCGGTTGGTAGGTACCATCCAGCGGCTTGGCGAGCAGGCCATCCAGGCCTGCGCCCTCGAACTGGTTGAACCACTGCTCCGCAGTTCCCTTGTCCCGGGTTGCCGCAGTGAGGTGGATGGGAGCGGCGGCGTCTGCGAGCGCTTGTTCAAGCGCTGCCCGCCGTTCGGCGAAGGGCCGTCCCGTGAAGTCCTCATCGCCAAGGGCGAGCAGGTCGAAGGCCACGAATTTCGCCGGCGTCTGCTCGGACAACAGCTTGACCCTGCTGGCTGCCGGATGGATGCGTTGCTGGAGGGCTTCAAAGTCCAAGCGGTCACCGGACGTGCCGACCAGGATGATCTCGCCGTCGAGGACGCAGCGTTCAGGCAGGTTTGCCTTCAACGCCTCGATGAGCTCCGGGAAGTACCGGTTCATCGGCTTCTCGTTGCGACTACCGATTTCGACGTCGTCACCGTCACGAAAAACGATGGAGCGGAAACCATCCCATTTGGGTTCGTAGCTCATGGCGCCATCCGGGACGGCACCAACCGCCTTGGCAAGCATGGGTGCGACAGGAGGCATGACTGGCAGCTGCATGAAGCCATTCTTGCCGCGGCAACGGGACTGCGCTAGCTGTTTATTCGCTTAAGTGGATAAAACCGCTACTTGCAGTTGGCGCTCAGCCAAGTGGTAACGGGAGCCATCGCCTTTTCGAACTTGCCGTTTGAGTAGACGGTCTGGTCTTTCAAGCCGGCAATCGCAGTGTCCTTGAGGTTGGTGAAATCAGCCTTGAGCGCGTCCGGGACACGATCCGCCGTTGCGGCGAGCTCGGCCTTGTATTGCTCCAGCTCGGCGGTCTTGCCTTGCGCCGCCGACATTGGCAACAACGACGCTCCCGTAGCTTCTTTGGAGATGGTGGAGCACATTTCGGCCGCCGACGCGAAGCCCCCGAATGGCCCCGATGATGGAGTCGGGCTTGCACTTGCGGATGCCGGGTCGCCCGTGGAAGAGGACGACGGCGTGCCCGCCGCTGCGGATCCCCCTCCTGGTGTGGAGCATCCGGACAGCGCCAGTGCGGCGAAGAGGGCGACTGTCAGGTATCGGATAGGGCCGTTAAGAAGTTTGGAAGAAATTTTCAAAGGTCGCATTCTGCTTGATCGTCGGTCTCCGGAACCGTTCGGTCTCCAGAGCAATGGCATTCTGTCCCCGCCGTGGAGTGTAGCCCGGATGGGCACCGACCTTCCAAGTTGACTTCGGCCCTCTTTTGGACCGCTTCCCTATTCCCGCACCAGCAACGTGTCCAGTTTGGTGAACGAGGTGCCCCATCCCTCGCGGGTCATGTCCACCCATTCGTCGGAGTCAAAGGGGCCCTGGGTGAGATGAAGCCGGGTGCGGCCGCCATCCAGTACCTCGAACTCAAGGCGCATTTCCAGCAAGAGCGTGATTCCGGCGTCGGGCTCTGCTTTCTGGGTGGCGACCAGCAGGGCGGGCGGGTCGTATGCGGTGATGACCGCGTCGATGGGTGATTCCTTGGCGACCCCGTTCTCGTCCCAGGTCATGACGAGCTGCCAGGCTCCGCCCACACGAGGGTCGACGACGATCCGCTCGCGCGGCGAATCCACTCCGACAGGCCCGAACCATGCGGCGAGCTGCTCGGGGTCCACAAAGGCGTCGAAGACGAGCTCGCGTGGCGCATCGAAATCGCGGGTCATGGTAAGGATGTGCTGTTCGGTGTTCATGGTTTGACTCCTGGATCCTCTGAATCGTGCTGAATCTTGCGTAGGTGGGCGTCGAGGCGGGTGAAACTGGCGTCCCAGAAGCGCCTGTATTTGTCCATCCACTCGGTGGCTTCGCGCAGTGGTTCCACTTCAAGCTTGGAAGACCTCCACTGCGCACTCCGGCTCCGGCTGATCAGCCCTGCTTTTTCCAGGACTTTGAGATGCCGGGAGACGGCGGGAAGGCTGATGTCGAACGGTTCGGCAAGCTCGTTCACGGTGGCGTCACCCTCCGAAAGCCGGGCCAAAATGGCCCTTCGTGTGGGGTCGGCAAGTGCCGAGAAGATGAGACTGAGCCGATCTGTGGACATTTCTTGCGCCTTCATATTTAACACCTCGGTTAATTAGCCGATGCGTTAAATATGCGACGACGGACGGCGGCTGTCAAGGGCTTCTTGCGACGCTCGCTCACTTTTGGGGGCAAAACCGCAGACGCCCGCTCACATCATCTGAGCGAGCGTTTGGCGAAAGGGCGTTAAAGGTGAGCGAGCGTTGGGGGGAAAGGCGTTAAAGGTGAGCGAGCGCTGGGGGGGACGTCAGGCTTTGGCGGCTTGGACGAAGGCGCGCACGAGGTCGAGGTCCTTGACTCCGCGGGAGGACTCCACGCCGCTGGACACGTCGACGCCCCAGGCCTCGGCTTCGAGCGCCGCGGCTCCGACGTTGGACGGGGTCAATCCTCCGGCCAACAACCAGTGGCGCGCACCAAGGCCCAGGTTCCGGACCGAGGCATAGTCCCATGCCTCGCCCGAGCCCGGCACGGCGGCGTCGATCAAGAGAAGGTCCTCGCCCCATTCCTCGAACTCGTCCGGAGCGGCACCCATGGTGACGGCCCGCATGAGCCGCATGCCGGCGTCGTGCACGGTCTTAACGTCTTCCGGCGCGCGGCTTCCGTGGAGCTGGACCCACTCGAGGCCGGCCTCGCGTGCGGTTGCGACGGCATCGGCGGCTGTCTCGTGGCGGAAGACCCCGACGGCGGCGACACCTTCCGGTACATGGGCCAGTAGATCCCGGGCACGGCCGGGCGATACTTCGCGCGGGCTCTTCGTCAGCACGAAACCTACGGCGTCCGCGCCCGACTCGACAGCGGCCTGCACGGATTCGGGCGTGCTCAAACCACACACTTTGACGAACATGCCGCGCCTCCAACCGTTTCCCTCCCTATGACGTTAGCAAGCGCCTCGGGGATTGTTGAACCGCGCCAAGATTGCACCGATGTTACGCGAGCGTTCAGCCGGCCAACCGCGGGCCCGGGCTAGGCTGGAGCGCATGGAGATCATCCGCTTTGCCGAGCTCAAACCCGAACCGTGGCGCAACGGAGGCGGGGTGACCCGCGAACTCGCCAGTCATCCGAAAGCGGCATCGGCGCAGGACGGAGCATGGGACTGGCGGGTCAGCATCGCCGACGTCGGATCGGCCGGCGATTTTTCGACGTTCCCCGGCATGGAGCGCGTCATCACCGTGATCGACGGCGAATTGCTGCTGCTCACGGTGGACGGCGAAGAGCACCCCTTGGAAAAGTACCGGCCTTTCCGGTTTTCCGGCGAGGCGGCTTCGGCCAGCGCACTCCCGACCGGCGACATCCGGGACCTCAATGTGATCGCCAGGGCCGGCGAATTCAAGGGCTACACGTCCATCATCGAGCTCTCCAAGAAGCGCGCACACCCGGTGTTCCAAGGTCAGTTGGCAGTCCTCTTGGAGGGCAAGGCTTCTGTTAGTCCCGGCGCGGAGCCCGCGGAATCGGCTGTGTCCCCGGACGGCCCGGAGGGTGGAACCGCCGTCGCACCCGCTGAGTCCGAGTCTGTGGAACTCGCGCGCTACGACGCGGTAGTAGGTTCCGATACCCGCAGCCCGGAAATCCTGGGCCGTGGCTTCCTCGCTGTCATCTCCATCGACCGCGTGGAGCATGCGCACTCCTAGTCCCAGCGGCGACATGTCCCTTGGTGAGGCTCGCCACCAAAGCTGGCCACCAGGCGTCGGGATTTGCTAGCCTCGAAGGAAGGCCCGCAGAGGGACCTCCGGACGACGGTTCAGTACCCGGCACGCGACAAGACTGGCCAAAGGATCTGTCATGTCGTGGTTAATCCTCATTCTGTCCGGCGCTCTAGAGGCCGTCTGGGCCGCAGCTCTCCACCGCTCCAAGGGCTTCCGCAAGCCGCTGCCCTCAGCCGTCTTCCTCGTCACCGTGGTTGCGAGTACCGCGGGCCTGGCCTTCGCGATGCAATCCATCCCCACCGGAACCGCGTATGCGGTGTGGGTGGGAGTCGGCGTCGTCCTCACGGCGGCATACGCGATGATCACCAAAGTTGAGCGCCCGACGGAGGCCCGGCTGCTCCTGCTCGCCGGAATCGGTGTGTGCGTGGTCGGCTTGAAAGTGGTGGCGTAGCCATGACCGCCAAGTTCGCATGGGCCATTCTGCTGGCCTCCGCCGTGCTCGAAGCTGTATGGGCGACGGCTCTCGGGCTGTCCGACGGCTTCAGCGAAGCCCTCCCCACCGTGGTCTTCGCCGTCACGGCAAGCCTCAGCATGATCGGACTCGGCATCGCAGTAAAACGGATTCCCCTGGGCACGGCGTACGCCGTCTGGGTCGGGATCGGCGCTGCGCTGACCGTTGGCTGGGCGATGGCCACCGGCGTCGAACCGGCCAGCCCGCTCAAGCTGCTGTTGATTGCAGGAATCGTGGGTTGCGCGGCCGGGTTGAAGGCCCTTCCCACGGAGAAGCGTGAAGAAGTGAGCGAGCCCGCCCAACGATAAGCGCGGAATACTCCCCCGCGCCACGGGGTTGCCAGCAGTGAGACGAACACTCGGCGAAGGAGAAGCACCATGAGCCCGGAAACCACGAACGTACAACTCGGTGACGGCCTGACCGTGAGCCCCCTCGGTTTCGGCGGGATGGCATTGACCCCCGTGTACGGCGAGGTGGATCCCGCCGAATCCCTCAAGACGCTGCATCACGCCGTGGATGCAGGCATCAGCTTCATTGACACCGCCGACATTTACGGCGCGGGCGACAACGAAGAACTGATCGCGAAGCTGCTGAGGGACCGACGCGACGAGGTTCAGTTGGCCACCAAGTTCGGCATCGTGGGCAACCCGCGCGAGGGCTACACCGATGTCCGGGGAGATACCGCGTACGTGGCCCAGGCGGCGGAAGCGAGCCTCCGCCGCCTGGGCACCGACGTCATCGACCTCTACTACATGCACCGCCGCGACCTCCGCGTTCCGATTGTGGAAACCGTGGAGGCCATGGCAGAGCTTGTCCGGGCTGGCAAAGTCCGGCACCTTGGCCTGTCTGAAGTGACAGCCGAGGAGCTGAGGGAAGCCAACGCCGTGCACCCGATCGCAGCCGTGCAAAGCGAGTGGTCCATCTGGAGCCGGGACGTTGAGCGCAACGTCGTCCCGACCGCGGCAGAGCTGGGTGTGGGCTTCGTACCCTATTCGCCGCTTGGGCGGGGATTCCTCACCGGCACCGTTAGCGCCGAGCAACTCGGCGAGAACGACTTCCGGCACCGCATCCCCCGTTTTGCGGACGGCGCGCTCGACGCCAACCAGGCAGTTGTTGCCGCGGTGCGTGCCGTGGCCGCCGAGCTGTCCGGGAGCACCGGCCGGGAGGCAACTCCCGCCCAGGTGGCTCTGGCCTGGTTTTACGCCCAGGGCCGCCGCCTCCAGCTCAGCGTGGTCCCCATCCCCGGCACGCGCAAAGCACACCGCATCGATGAGAACCTGGGTGCCTTGTCGCTCGAGTTGAGTGCCGCCCAACTGGACGTGCTCGACGGCGCCGCGGACGCCGTCGTCGGCTCACGGTCCGCGGATCCCACCTGGGTTTCGCAGGGCCGCGAGTAGTCGGTGAGCCGCAGGCGGCTTCCGTAGAGTGGACGAATGGACTCACTCATTCATTCACTGCGTGACATCACCATCCGGCGAATCTCGGTCAGCGAGATGAACAACAACGTGTACCTGCTCACCGCCAAGGCAAGCGGCGCGCAACTCCTGATCGACGCCGCGGACGACCTTCCGGCGATCCAAGCAATGCTTGCGGAGTCGGTCGCCGACGCCGCATCGCCACCGAAACTTGCCCTCATCGCCACCACCCACCAGCATTGGGACCACGTCCGCGCGCTGCCCGGGTTAGTGGAAGCTACGGGCGCGAAGACCTCGGCCGGAGTGGACGACGCCGACGCGCTCCCAGTGCCCGTGGACGTGCAGTTGCACCATGGGGACGTGGGAAACTTCGACGGTTTCGACATCACCGCTGTGCACCTGCGCGGCCACACCCCGGGTTCGATCGCCTACGTGTACCTGGACCCCGAAGGGCCAGCGCACATTTTCAGCGGCGACTCGTTGTTCCCCGGAGGAGTTGGCAACACGCAGAACGATGCCGCCCGCTTCACGTCGCTGTTGAACGATGTGAGCGAACGGCTGTTCGAGGCCTACCCGGACGACACCGTGGTGCATCCGGGCCATGGAGATCCGACCACGCTCGGTGCAGAGCGGCCACACCTTGCGGAATGGCGCGAACGCGGGTGGTAGTCCCTACGGGGACGGGAGCCCCTAGACCCCGCGCGGCTTAGCGGCCGCGGCGCTCGTTCGACGCCGGAGCCGAGGCACGGCGCGGGCCGCTGCGGGCCGGACGACCGGCACCTGAATTGCCCGAGCCCGAGCCGTAGGAGCCACCGGAGTTGCCACCCGTGTTCGAGGACCAGACAGCTTTGTTGCCACCGGTGCGCGTTGAAGTTGCGGATTCCGTGCGCGGGGCCGACGCCGAGCGGTTGCCTGCGGCTGCACGCTGGCCGGTTGCCGGGCGTCCGCTGCGACCACCCTGCGCACCTTGGCCACGAGCAGCAGGAACGTCGTTGCGGTGAGCGGAAGCTGCGTTGCCGCGTCCACGCGTGCTGCGGGCGACGTCGTCGTTCGCTGCTGCGCGGCGCTCAGCGCGGTTGATGTCGGTGCGCACGGGTTCGGCCGCAACCTTGCCACGGCCACCGCGACCACCACGGCCACCCGCAGTGGGTGCAGCCTGGGTGGTGCGGCGGTTGCGCTTGCGCTGGGCGTTGGCACCGGTGGATGTGCCGCCGCCCGGCTGCTGGGTCTTCGCTGCGAGCAGTGCCGCACGGGTGCGGGGATCAACCTTGTCGGCGACCTGGCCCACGAGCTCGGCAATCAGGGGAGAGTTGGCCGTGACACGTTCGAACGAGACGTCGACGCCGGCAGCCTTCATGAGCTTCTTGACGTCGGACTGTTGCTCGGGGAGCGTCAGCGTCACCACGGTGCCGTCGGAACCTGCGCGGGCCGTACGGCCTGAGCGGTGCAGGTAAGCCTTGTGCTCTGTGGGCGGGTCGACGTGGATGACGAGTTCGACGTCGTCGACGTGCACGCCGCGGGCCGCGACGTCGGTGGCCACCAGGACCCGGACCTCACCGCTGGAGAACTCGGCGAGGTTGCGGTCACGGGCATTCTGCGACAGGTTGCCGTGAAGGTCGACGGCGGGGATGCCGCAATCGGTCAGGGTCTTGGCAAGCTTGCGGGCGTGGTGCTTGGTGCGCATGAAGAGGACGCGGCGGCCGGCGCCGGAGGCCAGCTCCACGATCAGCTGCTTCTTGACGGTCTGGTCGTTGACCACCAGGACGTGGTGCTCCATGGTGGTGACGGCGGCCTGGGGGTCGTCCACGGAGTGGGTCAGCGGGTTGGACAGGTAACGGTTGACCAGTTTGTCAACACCGTTGTCCAACGTCGCAGAGAAGAGCAGGCGCTGGCCCTGGGTGGGGGTCATGTCCATGAGCTTCTTGACCACCGGGAGGAAGCCGAGGTCTGCCATGTGGTCGGCCTCGTCCAGGACGGTGATCTCGACGGCTTCGAGGGTCAGGATGCGCTGGCGGATGAGGTCCTCGAGGCGGCCCGGGCAAGCGATGACGATGTCGACGCCGGCGCGCAGCGCCTTTTCCTGGCGTGCCTGGGAGATGCCGCCGTAGATGACCGTGGTGTTCAGGCCCATGGCCTTGGCCATCGGTTCGATGGTGGCGTTGATCTGGGTGGCCAGCTCACGGGTCGGCGCGAGGACCAGTCCCATGGGGCGGCCGGGCTTGCGGAAGTGCTTGGCTTCGCGCTCGGCGAGACGTGCCACAAGCGGGATAGCGAAAGCGATGGTCTTACCGGAGCCGGTGCGGCCACGGCCCAGGACGTCGCGGCCTGCGAGCGTATCCGGGAGGGTCTTGACCTGGATGGGGAAGGCTTCTTCGATGCCATCTGCAGCGAGCGAATCGGCAATGGCCTTGGGCGTGCCAAGGGCAGCAAAAGTAGTCATGTGCTTCAAGGGTCTTTCTGGCGGTGTCCAACGGACATCGTCCCCCGACGCCGGTTGGGCCAAGGGTTCGCCGAGGAAAAAGTCAGTGATCGACCGGTAGGCAATAAGCCGTGGCCGGGACCAGAGAAAACGCGTTCATCGACGCAGGATGTGCCTCTCACATGAAAAAAGCCCACTTCCCAAGTTTGGAACCAAGCCAAATTCGGGGACTAAGCGGGCATCACTGCACATCAAGTAGATCTATTCTAGCATCCGCGGGCAGCCGGCCTTTCCACAGGGCAGGTTCACGCAGGCGGTGTTCCCCCAAGTAGCTCGCAGTTGTTGTCGTTTTGAGTGCTTATAACGACAACAACTGCGAGTCAGTTGGGTGGGGACAGGCGTTGCCTCGCGGGGCCACATCAGGGCACGCTTGAGCCATGACGCACCAGCACGACGGCGGAGCCCACCTTCACGGCGAAATCCACGACAGCGGAGCCCACCTTCACAGCAACCCTGACCAGGACGCCGACCCGGCGCAGTTTTGGGACGAGGTCTACCGGGAGAAGGCGAAGAGGTGGAGCGGGAATCCCAATCCGCAACTCATCGCGGAAGCCAAGGGACTGGCTCCCGGCACCGCCCTGGATCTCGGATGCGGGGAGGGTGCGGACGCCATCTGGCTCGCCCAGCACGGCTGGACGGTGACCGCGGTGGACGTCTCCGCCGTCGCGCTTGAACGGGCAGAAGCCCATGCCGTCGACGTCGGGCTACCGGACCGGATCACGTGGCTGCAACGGAATTTCGGCTCGTGGCACCCGGAAGCTGGCTTCGATCTGGTGTCCTCCCAATTCCTGCATTCTCCGCTTCTTCCGTGGCGCGATTTCCTGGCCTCGGCTGCGGCGGCCGTGGCTCCCGGCGGCGCTTTGTTGGTTGTCGGGCATCATCCGGATGGCCTGACTCCGTGGAGCGGGCACAAGGACATGAAAGACAAGTTCTTCACTCCCGAGGACTTGGTCGAGGCGCTCACAAACGGTCCGGAGACGTGGCGGATCAACGTTGCCGATTCCCGCGAACGCGCGGTGACGGGCCCTGACGGCCAACACGCCACCACCATCGACAGCGTGCTCCGGGCCACCCGGACATCCGGGGCTCACACGTCCTAGGCCCGCACGTCGTCCGCTTCGGCTGCGCGGTGCGCCTCGGCGTCCACCGCATGTTCGGCACCAGAAGGCCGCCGGGCCGCGACCCGTGGCGCAATGACGAGCCCGACGACGGCGATGGCCGACGTCAGGACGAACACCCCCGCGAAGGAACCCGCCGTCGTCGTCAGCGCACTGAAGACGAGACCCGTCACGGCGAGCGAGAGGGCGCCGCCGAGGGAATCGGAGATGGACATCGCAGAACTGTTGAAGCCTTGATCCTCGGGCTTGGAGAGCGCCAGGGTCATGACACTCAACCGCGGGTACATCAGGCCCATCCCGGCGCCCGCGAACAGCCAGCCCGCAATCGCCACTCCGGCGGGCCACGCGAGCACCGTGGTCACGAGAACGATGACCACCGAACCGAGCACCAGCGCAGACCCGATCTTGACTGCAAGGGCGTTGCCGAGCCGGGAACCCATGCGGCCCTGGACTGCGGACGCCGCTGCCCAGGCAATCGCCGATCCCGTCAGCGCAAGTCCGGCGAATGCCGGGGAGAACGAGTACCGCTCCGTGAGGAGGTACGGCACGTAAACCTCGGTACCGAAGAAGGCTGCTGAGGCAACTCCGCGCATGAGGATGACGCTTGGCAATCCGCGGTGCGCGCCGAGCGTGCCGCGGGGGACCAGCGGCCGCACTGCCAGCATGGCGATGACGAGCGCGACGGCGGCGATCATCCATCCGACGCCGGGCAGCTGTCCGGAGAGGTTCAGGCCGAGAACCGCAAGGGCGGCGAGCGCGGCCCACCCCATGCGGCCGAAGGCCCAGGGAACATCGGCGCCTCCAGGCTTCGCCTCTCCGGCGCCCGCCTTGGGGGAGCCTGGCTCCGAGGAGCCCGCCTCCCGCGCGTCCGGCGTGGACCGCACCCCCCGCATGGCGGGAAGGATCATTGCCAAGGCCGGAACCACCAAACCCACGACCCCGAGGAACACCCAGTGCCAACTGCTCAACTCGGCAACCACGCCGGCGGCGAAGGGACCGATCATCGAGGGAATGACCCAGGCCGCCGAGAACGCGGCAAAGACTTGGGCATGCAACCTGGCGGGGTAGACCCGGGCGATCACCACATACAGCGCCACGGTCATGGCGCCTCCGCCGAGGCCTTGGACCAGTCTGCCGGCCACGAGCATCTGCATGGAAAGCGCGGTACCGGCGATGAGCAGCCCGGCCGCGAACAGCGCAACGGATGCGTACAGCGGGGCGGCCGGCCCACGCCTGTCCGCCCAGTTTCCTGCGGCCACCATGCCGATCACGCCCGTGGCGAGCGGACCGGCGAAGGCCAACGCATAGAGTCCGGCACCGTCCAGATCGCGGCTCACGAGCGGCATGATGGTAGTGACGGCCATGGATTCGAACGCTGCCAGGAAGACCAACGCACAGGCACCCGCCGTCGCCAGGAGATAGGGGCGTTGCAGTATGCCGGCTGTTGCGTCGTGGCTTGTCATCATCCCAGCCTAGAAGCCCAAACGAGTTTGGGGCCACCTTCAAAATCCATTCAAGTGATTAATATTCACCTGAAATTAACTCTGGGCAAACTCTGTACTAAATAGCCGACTATCGGTTGTTCCCGTAATCATTCCGTGATGCACTGCTTGGCGTGAACTTCACAAGACGCAACTTCCTGTCCGTTGCCGGATCTGCCACGGCTGCGACGCTTGTCAGCGGCGCCACCGTGAGGACCGTGCCCGCCGCAACCGCACTCCCACAGCCCGGTTCCTCAGGCATCGACCACATCATCGTGGTGATGATGGAAAACCGCTCGTTCGACCATTTCCTTGGCTGGATGCCTGGCGCGGACGGAAAACAGGCCGGACTGACGTTCGTTGACCGCTACGGCATTCCGCATACAACCCACCACCTGACGGATTTCCAGGGCTGTGGGCATCCGGACCCTGACCATTCCTACGAGGGCGGCAGGATCCAGTTCAACAACGGCAAGAACGACGGCTGGCTGCGGGCAGGCGAGAACGATGAATTCGCCGTGGGATACTACGATTCGAGCGACCTCGACTTCTGGCGCCAAGCGGGTCCCGACTGGACCGTCTGCGACCGCTATTTCGCAGCCACCCTCGCCGAAACGTATCCGAACCGCTTCTACCAGCACTCTGCTGCCACGGACAGGCTCCATAACTCGACCGTCACCAGCACCCTGCCCACGATCTGGGACCGCTTGGCAGCCGCCGGCGTTCAGGGAAAGTACTACTACGGCGACGTTCCCTTTACCGCCCTCTGGGGAACAAAGTACCTCGGCATCTCCAGGCCCTACGCCGAGTTCCTCAGCGACTGCAGTTCCGGCAAGCTGCCCTCGGTGTCCTTCGTGGATCCGCGCTTCACGGATGAGTCCAGCGGAACCTCCGGCGACGACCACCCGCACGCCGACATCCGCTCGGGCGAGCTCTTCCTGGCGGAGGTCTACAACGCCGTGACCAAAAGCCCCAACTGGGCGAACACCATGCTGGTGGTCAACTACGACGAATGGGGCGGGTTCTACGACCACGTGCCACCGGAAACGGCACCGGACAGCAATCCGGATACCGCCCGGCGCGGCTTCCGCGTCCCGTCCATGGTCATTTCTCCGCGCGCCCGCAGGCAATACGTGGCGCATGATACCTACGACCACACCTCAATCCTGAAGGCCATCGAGTGGCGCTGGGGGCTTCAAGCCCTGACGCCTCGAGACAATGCCGCGCGCAACATCGCCGAAGTGCTTGATTTCCAATCAGCACCCAATTTGACCGCTCCCACGTACCTCGTGCCGCCTTATGCCGCCGGACCGGCCTGCTCGCCTGTCGGGCCGCCGGCGGAAGAAGAGTGGGCCGGCCTGAAACAGAAAGCACTTGCGGACGGATGGACCCTGCCATGACCTTCAAGAACTTCGCCATTTCCAAGATGCGGCTCGGATTCGCTGCGCTGCTGGTCGTCCTGCTGGGCGCCTCCTGCATCGCCTTCGGATTGCAGCAGACCGAGGCACAAGCGAGCGAACCCCAAACCGTCCAGAGCTCCGGGTACCTCCCGGGAGCCAAGCACGTGTTCGTGATCAACCTCGAGAACAAGGGGTACGACACCACATGGGGACCGGGTTCGGCGGCACCGTACCTTTCCACCACACTGCGCAACCAAGGCGTCCTGCTGAACCAGTATTTCGGCACGGCACACAACTCGCAGCCGAACTACGTCGCCCAGATTTCCGGTCAAGGACCCAACCCGCAGATGCAGGCCGATTGCCAGACGTACTCCCCGTTCGCGAAGACCGGAACAGCAGATCCCGGCCAGGCCGTTGGGGACGGCTGCGTCTTCCCCGCCGATGTGCCCACGGTGGCAGGCCAATTGACGGCAGCGGGCAAGACCTGGAAGGGCTACATGGAGGACATGGGCACGCCGTGCCGCCACCCGGCCCTCGGCGCACCCGATGACACCCAGAAAGCAAGGGTCGGGGACCAGTACGCGGCCCGCCACAACCCCTTTGTCTACTTCGCGGGGATCACGGGATCGCCGGACTGTGCGAAGAACAACGTGGACCTCGGAGCCCTGAAGACCGATCTCGCTTCGGTCTCCACCACGCCCAACCTGTCCATGATCACGCCGAACCTTTGCCATGACGGACACGACTCCCCCTGCGTTGACGGACAGCCCGGCGGCCTGACCAGCGCCGATGCCTGGCTAAAGCAGTACGTTCCGCTGATCACCTCGTCTCCCGCCTTCCGCCAGGACGGCGTCCTGGTGATCACCTTCGACGAATCCGACAGCCCCCAATCAGACGCTTCCGCGTGTTGCGGCGAGGGCCCCGGGCCCAACTCCCCGCTTCCCGGGATTGTCGGACAGGGCGGCGGCCGGGTGGGCGCTTTGGTCATCTCCCCCTTCACCAAGGGCGGCACCTGGTCCACCACGCCGTACAACCACTACAGTCTGCTGGCCAGCATTGAAGACACCTTCGGCCTCCCGTATCTCGGCTACGCAGGCACCCCTGGGCTGAACCGCTTCGGACTAGACGTCTACAACGCCGGCCTCTAAGCCAAGCCGACGGCGGCGGTCGGCACGACGGCGCCGGTCGCCGTCGAGTCCGGGTTCAGCATCCAGCCGACCCGCTTGGCCGTGCTGAGCATCACGACGCTTTCGACGAGTTCGATCCCGGGAATGCGTTGCTGGATGGCGAGTTCCATCTCCATGACCTCGGCCAGCGAGCGCAGCCACATGATGATCACAAAGTTGGTGCTGCCGGTGGTGGAGGCCGTGAACCTGACGTTCCTCACGGCCCGCAACTCGGCGGCCGCGGCCTCGTGCTGGCCTGCTGGAACATTCGCGAACCACTGGCACGTCATGGGATAGCCGGAGAATTGCTGGGCGATTTCGCAACGGAAGGACAGCATCCGGCTCGCGAGCACCCGGCCGAGCTGCCGTTGCACCGTTGCAGGGTGCCGCCCCAGTGCGCGTGCGATTTCCGCGGCCGAAGCCCGTCCGTCCCGGGCGAGGAAGGGAAAGAGCTCCATATGGCTCGCCGGCAACGGGGTGACCTGCGCGTAAGGGGCGGACGGATTGAGCGCTTCCGGCCCGGCGAGGGCGCGGAGGGCCTGCTGCTCCGCCCGGCTCAGGACGTTGAGCCGCCACGCATAGCCGCTCGTGTGGATCCGGGTGCAGAGCGAGGTCCGGTATTTGGTGAGCCCCCGGATTTCCTTGAGCTGGGGCAATAGCCGGCTGCTGAACTCACCGAGGTCCTGGGTGATCACGGTCAGCATGAGGTCACGGTTGCTGGCGGCCTCCTCGACCGTGATGATCTCCGGAATTGCCGCGAGCGCGGCCGTTACCTCTGGCCTGAGGTGCATTTCGCAGTCCACGTCCAACAGGGCAAGGCAGGCATGCTTGGGGTCGCCCATGAGGTGCGCCGTGGTCCAAGCGGCTCCGGATTCCCGCAGGCGGTCCCATCTGGAGGCCAACGTGGTGGCATGGACGCCCAGGACCTCGGCGGCGTCGGACCAACTGATCCGCGGCGAGATCTGGAGGGCATTGATCAGCCGGAGGTCCTCCTCACTGAGTTCCATCAGCGATCCTCTCCTAGTCGATGCGCGATTCTTGTTAATTCTGGCATGTTCCTGAATTTTTACAGGGCTTTGGAAGATTGTGAGGCTAGTCACTCCACAATGGCTATGGATACCTACCAATCGTTCAGGAAACAGGAGAACAGATGTCGATCGCCGCAGACGCCCAAGAGATGCAGGGAGAAATCGCCCGGTTCCGCCACGAGCTCCACCAGGAACCGGAAATCGGCCTGGACCTCCCGCGCACCCAGGAAAAGGTGCTCAAGGCGCTCGACGGACTCCCGTACGAAATCACCCTTGGCGAGAGCACGACGTCGGTCACCGCAGTCCTGCGGGGCGGGGCGGAGCACGCCTCAGCGCAGAAGCCGGCTGTGTTGCTCCGTGCCGACATGGACGGACTCCCCGTCCAGGAGCGCACCGGCGTCGAGTTCTCCTCGAAGATCGACGGCGCCATGCACGCCTGCGGCCACGACCTCCACACGTCCATGCTCGCCGGAGCCGCAACCCTCTTGGCCGAGCGGCGCGATCAATTGGCCGGCGACGTCGTCCTGATGTTCCAGCCCGGCGAGGAAGGCTTCGACGGCGCGGGCCACATGATCCGCGAAGGCGTCCTGGACGCAGCAGGCCGCCGTGTTGACGCCGCCTACGGCATACATGTCTTCTCCTCACTGGAACCTCACGGCCAGTTCTGCACCAAAGCTGGCGTGATGATGAGCGCCTCGGACGGACTCTTCGTCACGGTCCTGGGCGCCGGCGGTCATGGCTCGGCGCCGCATTCGGCCAAGGACCCCGTGACTGCGGCCGCGGAAATGGTGACGGCGCTGCAGGTCATGATCACCCGGCAGTTCAACATGTTCGATCCCGTAGTCCTGACCGTGGGCGTGCTGCAGGCGGGTACCAAACGCAACGTCATCCCCGAATCCGCGCGTTTCGAAGCCACCATCCGCACATTCTCGGAAGCCTCCCGCGAGCGGATGATGACTGCGATTCCGCAGCTCCTCAAGGGCATTGCCTCCGCGCACGGCCTTGAGGTGGACGTCGACTACCGCGGCGAATACCCCATGACCGTCACTGACGAGGACGAGACGCACACCGCCGAGGACATCATCTCGGGAATGTTCGGCGATTCCCGGCTCTCCCGCTGGGCCACGCCGATCAGTGGCTCGGAGGATTTCTCCCGGGTCCTGGCCGAAGTTCCGGGAACCTTCGTGGGCCTCAGCGCCGTGCCGCGGGGCGTGGACCACACCACCTCACCGTTCAACCACTCTCCCTACGCCACGTTCGACGACGGCGTCCTGTCCGATGGTGCGGCGCTCTACGCAGAGCTCGCGGTCTCCCGTATCGCCACCCTCGCCGCCGGCAACTAACCACCCCCAGACCTTGGAGCAAGACATGACCGCAACCGTAGGCGCTTCAGCCACAGCCCAGGTTCACAAGTCCCATCTGCGAACCCTCATCGGCACCGGCATCGGCAACGCCGTCGAATGGTACGACTGGGCCATTTACGCCACGTTCTCGCCCTTCATCGCCAGCGCGCTCTTCAGCAGCGCCGACCCCACGTCCGCGGTCCTCTCCACCTTGGCGATCTTCGCCGTCGGATTCGTGGCCCGGCCGTTCGGCGGCTTCGTCTTCGGCTGGATCGGCGACCGGATCGGCCGCAAGACGTCCATGACCATCGCCGTCGGCCTCGCGGCTGTCGGCAGCCTGTTGATCGGTATCGCCCCGACATTCCAGGCCGTTGGGGCCCTGGCATCCGTCATGCTCCTGGTGGCCCGCCTCATCCAGGGCCTCGCCCACGGTGGCGAGCTGCCGTCGTCGCAAACGTATTTGTCCGAAATGGCGCCCAAGGAAAAGCGCGGCTTCTGGGCGACCCTCATCTACACCTCCGGCACCGCGGGCATCCTCGCCGGGACCCTGCTGGGCGCCATCCTGACCGGCGTGCTGAGCAAGGCCGACATGAACGCCTGGGGCTGGCGCATCCCGTTCCTGGTGGGAGGTGCCCTGGGCATCTACGCCTTAGTCATGCGAGCCAAAATGAAGGAGACCGAGGCGTTCCAAGCCGAAGCTCCGAAGGAAAAGCGCGAGCCCATGTGGCCGCAGATCGTCAAATACCGCAAGCAGGCCCTGCAGGTTATCGGGCTGACCGTCGGCCTCACCGTTGTCTACTACATCTGGGGCGTCGTGGCGCCGAGCTACGCGGCCAGCAGCCTCAAGATGGATCGTGGCGCAGCCTTGTGGGCCGGCGTCATCGGCAACGTCGCGTTCATCGCGTCGCTGCCGTTCTGGGGCAAGCTGTCCGACCGCATCGGCCGCAAGCCCGTGCTGATCGTGAGTTCCGCCGGGGCGGCGTTGCTGCACTTCCCCATGACGTGGCTCCTGAAGGACTCCCCTTGGCAGCTGGCCGTTTCGATGTCCGTGATGTTGTTTTTCATTGCCGGCAGCGCCTCGATTGTCCCGGCCGTGTACGCCGAACTGTTCCCGACCAAGATCCGCACCGTCGGCGTCGGCGTCCCGTACTCCATCTGCGTTGCGGTCTTCGGCGGGACGGCCCCGTACCTGCAGACGTGGCTCGGCAGCATCGGCCAGGCCAACATGTTCAACGTCTACGCCGTGATCCTGTTGGCCATCGGTATCGCGTTCGCCTTCATGATCCCGGAAACCAAGGGCAAGGACCTGACGCACTAACCTCCCCCTTTCGGACCCAACTGACTCGCAGTTAACGTCGTTTTGAGCCCTGAAAACGACAACAACTGCGAGTCAGTCGGGCTAGCCGACGTAGCGGTTCCGCCCGGCGCGGAACCCGAAGAAGGCCCCCAGGGACCCCACCACGAGGAACAGGATGCCGGCTGCGGCGAAGCCACCCGTCGCTTGGTGCAACTGGCCGACCATCAGTGTTCCCGTGGAGCCCAAGCCATAGCCGACGCCCTGCATCATGCCCGAAAGGTGCGCGGCGGTGTGCGAATCGCGGGTACGCAGCATGATCATGGTCAACGCCACGGCCGTGAGGCTCCCCTGGCCAAGGCCCAACAGTCCGGTCCACACCCAGATCAGGTCCGTGGGGCCGAAAATGCTCAAGGCAAAGCCACCCCCGGTCATGAGCGCCACCACGGTGTTGATGACGCGCTGATCCTTGAACCGGGCCGCTAGCCCCGGAGCAACGAACGAACCAAGCATCTGCAGGACAATCGACACCGACACGATCAAGCCGGCCGTCCCGCCGTCGATCCCGCGGTCACGCAGGATCGGCGCCAACCAGGCGAACACGCTGAAGGACATCATCGCCTGCAACACCATGAAGATGGTGACCTGCCAGGCGACGGCGGAACGCCAGACGTTCGCACCGCCGTCGGCCGCGTTGTGGCGGACGGGGTGCTGGCGGATCGCCAGCGGCAGGAAAAGCAAAAGTACGACGGCGGCGGGCAGCGCCCAGAACCACAGCGCCGAGGTCCAGTGCCCGGCCGCCGTGAAGACGGGGTAGGTGAAACCGGCACCAAGCGCGGCAGACGCGCAAATCGCCGTCGTATACAGACCGCCCATGAGTCCGAGCCGATGCGGGAAGTCGCGCTTGACCACGCCGGGCAGCAGCACGTTGCACAGGGCGATCGCGGCGCCGCACGCCGCGGTTCCGGTGAGCAGTGCGGGCAAGTGCCCCGCTCCGGCGAGGTCCACGGGTCGGATCAGCAGCCCCGCTGTCAGCACGGCCATCGCGCCGAGCAGCACCCTCTCGGCACCGAAACGGCGGGCCAGGATGGGCGCCAGCGGAGCGAAGACACCCAGCAAGGTCACCGGCACGGTGGTGAGGACAACCACCGCCCAGCCCGGCAGACCGGCGTTGGCGGTGACTTCCGGAAGGACAGCCGAAAAGCTCGAGAAGACCGTCCGCAGGTTCAGCCCGATGAGCACCAGGCAGATCCCCAAGAAGACGAGTCCGCCGCGCGTTTTGACCTGGGTGGGCTCGGCGGCGGGGAGCTCGTCGATCTCGGCGTCGACAAGTATCTCGGCGACGCCGGAGTGTGGCTTGGTGTTCTTGGGGGCGCTTGAAGCGGGGGTCACCAACCCATTCTGGCAGTCACTCCCGTGCGCGGACGCCTCGTGACGGGAGAGTGCGCAGGTTCCGCCGCGGGCGTTTGGTCCTGCAACGGTATTCTGGAGGGGATGAGTGAAACCCCAGAATCCCCTGAAACACCGCAGTCTTCGCGCCCCGTGACCCCAGGGAGCCAGGCCTCCTTCGGCACCTACGGCGGCCGGCCGGTCAGTTTCGTGCGCCGCGGGACGCGCCTCCAGGGCCGCCGCCAGGCAGCGTGGGAAGAGCACTCGGACCGCTGGGCCATCCAGGTTCCGCGGCATGTCGCCAACACCTCGGTGCACCCGGACTACGTGTTCGACGCCGAAGCGGAGTTCGGGCGCAAGGCACCGCTGATCGTTGAAATCGGCTCGGGACTCGGCGACGCCGTATGCCACGCTGCGGAGGAGAACCCGGACAAGGACTTCCTCGCCGTGGAGGTCTACACCCCGGGCCTGGCCAACACCATGATCAAGATCAACAGCCGCGGGCTCAGCAACGTCCGGGTGGTCGAAGCCAACGCGCCCGAGGTCCTGGCTACCATGCTTCCTGCCGGTTCGGTGAGCGAGCTCTGGGTCTTCTTCCCCGACCCCTGGCACAAGTCCCGGCACCACAAACGCCGCCTCATCCAGCCCGCGTTCGCCGAACTCGCTGCGCGGTCCCTCAAGAAGGGTGGCCTGTGGCGGATCGCCACCGACTGGTCCAACTACGCCGTCCACGTCCGCGAGGTCCTGGCCGGCTCAACCGAGTTTGAAAACCTGCACGACGGCGAGCGGGCCGGCGCGGACAGCCCCCTCACCCAAGTGTGGGAATCCGGAGTCGAATCCATGGTGGGCGGGGCCCCCGTCAAGGAAGGCCGGGCACCGGTCAGCACCGAGCACACCGGCCCCAACGAGGGAGTGGACCACGTAGGCGGATGGGCTCCGCGCTTCGATGGCCGCATCCGCACCAGCTTCGAAAACAAGGCCCACGAGGCCGGGCGCATGATCTTCGACCTTAGTTACCGCAGGATTTAGCTTCACGAATGCTCACGTGCCCTTTGCGTGCCGCACAGGCACCGGATACCATGTGAGACGTGTCACCGGAAGGCGGCACACGCTTATGATCTGCGGCGGGAGAGCCCTGCCGGTACGTTTCAGCAGGCGCCGTAGGAGCAAATCCTCCCCAGGAATCTCTCAGGCCCATGTACCGCCGCGGCAAGGCAACTCTGGAAAGCAGCCCGGGCAACCGGACTCACCGACGGTGCAAGCGTCCAGCCGCAAGGCAGGGACGCGGAAACTCTCAGGTCCAATACAGAGCGGGGAGGAACCGAATCATCGTGGTGCGTCCGCGCCACCTGAATTATGGAGTTCCTCATGACCCTGGCACCTGAAGGCCGTAAGCTGCTGCGCGTTGAACAGCGCAACAAAGCCGTCCCGGTCGAACGCAAGCCC
>NZ_JBYSXD010000032.1:0-53415 GCF_058781865.1 Arthrobacter sp. FW306-1B-F12A | reverse complement strand
TCGACCTTCTCGCCCGTCGCATCGCCGACCGCGGCTTCCACATTGGAAACTCCACCCACGATCGGAGAACCACGCACGACGGACTATCGGAGGCTCGCTTCCTGCACGCCCTCTATTTCTGTTTAGGATCTCTCGGTCGGCGGGTTTCCAGAGGAGGGGCCCGGTTAACGTTCTGCGTGGATCCGGGCGAGCTGCCCAGGATGATCCTGGATTTCGTTTGCTTCTGGCGTTTCCTGAGTGCCGCGGTCGAACGCGGGTGGCCGGTCACCTGCGTGACCCGTACGCACGTTCCCGAAAAAGATCTCGACGGCGGTGGGTCCCACCCTTACGGGTGGCCCACTGTTTTCGTTGGCCCGGTATGTGCTGCGGGATTTCCGGCGTTACTCGTCCTCCGGCGAAGCTGTGAAACGCATGAGCGTCTCCATGAGGTGGAAGCTGCAGGATACGAAAGCGAGGCACCGCATGTGTTACCGTGCACGTTATTTGACGACGTACGCGTCATCCTCAGTGACAACGCGCATCGTCATGGCGCGGGCCATCCGGCCCGCGTCGGGCGGCTCCCGTCGGCACGTTGACGCGACGACAGAGTTCCGGCCGCGGGGGCCTAGCGCGGCTTTGCGCAGCCGGTCTAGCCTGTTGTGGGTGGACCCATTTCAATGGAGCGCATGGGTTGGGCAACTTCACTCCATTCGACCGAGCGGTCTTGCATTCGGGGCATCAGGCTTCCCCTGACGATGTCTATGGGGGGTGCTCCATCGGTATTCGGTGCCCACCAACCGCTTTTCGGGCACGGATTTCCGCTGCGGGCCCAGATCTCCCTGGACTCCGACCGGGCTGCTGTGTGCCGGACCGATGATATCGCCTTCATTAGAGTCTCCCTTCCTATCCGGGTTGTCGGAATCAGTCCTGAAGTCACCTACTCCACCCGCATGATAGGTATCAGGTGTAATACCTCATAGTATACTATTTTTAAACGTGGAATCAAGGATGGCTCTACGGTCGAGCCAAAGAAGTGTATTCCGGGCTTCGCGTACGCCGGATGAGTGTCAAAAAACCCATATTCGAGGAGTACATCCATGACTAAATCTGCAGGGATCAGCGCTGAGTTGGTCCGACCCGAGGATCTCGCTGAGGATGCCGTCGCGCTGGTCCGGCGCTGGCTCGCCGAGGGAGCAAGGGTGCCCGTCGACGCAGCCGCGGCCCAGCTGGCCGGTGTCCTGAAAGACCCCAACGGCCTGGGCTTCACGGTAGGTTTCGTCGACGGCGTTGTCCGTCCTGAAGACAAGGCGGTCGCTGCAAGGAACCTCAATATGTTGGCACCGAGCGTCCCGGCCTTCCTGCCGTGGTACATGAAGTCCGCTGTGGCCGTGGGGGGCTCCCTGGCTCCCGCTATTCCCGGTGTCGTAGTCCCGGTTGCTCGCAAGGTGCTCCGGGAAATGGTCAGCCACCTGATCGTGGACGCAACCGACGAAAAGCTCGGCCGCTCAATTGCAAAGATCAAAAAAGACGGCATCCGGCTGAACGTAAACCTGCTTGGCGAGGCCATCCTCGGAGAGGGTGAAGCGTCCCGCCGGCTTGAGGGCACAAGAAAGCTACTGGCCCGCCCGGACGTTGACTACGTCTCGATCAAAGTCTCCTCGACCGTGGCCCCTCACAACCACTGGGCCTTTGACGATGCCGTCGGCCATATCGTGGAGAAGCTCGCCCCGCTGTACCGACTCGCTGCCTCCTCCTCCCCGCGCAAGTTCATCAACCTGGACATGGAGGAATACAAAGACCTCGACCTGACCATCGCGGTCTTCACCCGGCTGCTTGAGATGCCCGAATTCCGCACCCTCGAAGCAGGTATCGTCCTGCAGGCCTACTTGCCCGATGCCCTGAGCGCTATGATCGGGCTGCAGGAATGGGCCGCTACCCGCACCGCAAATGGCGGTGCACCGATCAAGGTCCGCGTCGTCAAGGGCGCCAACCTTCCCATGGAACAAGTCGACGCGGACCTGCACGGCTGGCCGCTGGCAACCTGGGGCACCAAACAGGATTCCGACACATCCTACAAAGCCGTGATCGACTACTCCCTGACGCCCGAACGAATCCGGAACGTCCGCATCGGCGTCGCCGGGCACAACCTGTTCGACGTCGCCCTCGCCCACCTGCTGGGCAAGGCCCGCGGAATCACCTCCGGCATCGAATTCGAAATGCTCCTCGGCATGGCCACCGGACAGGCCGAAGCCGTCAAGCGCGACGTCGGCTCCCTGCTCCTCTACACCCCGGTCGTACATCCTAGCGAGTTCGACGTAGCGATCGCTTACCTGATCCGCCGCCTGGAAGAAGGCGCCAGCCAGGAAAACTTCATGTCCGCAGTCTTCGAACTGGACAAAAACGAAGCCCTGTTCGAACGCGAAAAACAGCGCTTCCTCGCCTCCCTGGCTGCCCTGACCGATACGGTTCCCGGACCGAACCGCGGCCAGGACCGGACCCGCTTTGACGCCGACGAGACCCTGGCCGAAGCGATGTCCCGGTCGGGACTGGAAATGGGCGGAATCGGTCATGGCGGGCCCACTGCCAGCTTCGCCAATACCCCTGACACGGACCCTGACCTGCCTGCCAACCGCTCGTGGGGCCGGGGCATCCTCAACCAGGTCCCGTTCTCACTGTTGGGCGAAGCAACGGCCGACACCTGTGAACTGGACACCGCGGACGAACTCGAAACCGTCATCGAAACGGCCGTCACCCGCGGTGCTGCCTGGGGTGCCCTCACCGGGGCGGAACGCGCCGTTGTGCTCCACCGGGCAGGGGTCCGGCTGGAGGCACACAGGGCAGATCTGTTGGAAGTTATGGCATCAGAATGCGGGAAAACCCTGGACCAGGGCGACCCCGAAGTCTCCGAGGCCATCGACTTCGCACACTATTACGCTGAACTGGCCAAGGAGCTGGACACGGTCGATGGTGCAGAGTTCATCCCGTCGAAGCTGACCGTCGTCACTCCCCCGTGGAACTTCCCCGTCGCCATTCCGGCCGGCTCCGTCCTCGCAGCCCTGGCCGCTGGCTCCGCCGTTATCATCAAACCTGCCCGGCAGGCACGTCGCTGCGGTGCCGTCATGGTCGAAGCCCTCTGGGAAGCCTTCGACGAAGCAGGGATTGACCGGGACGTGCTCCAGTATGTGCAGCTGGCCAAACGGGAACTGGGCACCACCCTGGTATCCCACCCCGCTGTGGACCGGCTCATCCTCACCGGCGGGTACGAGACGGCCGAACTGTTCCGTTCCTTCCGCAAGGACCTTCCCCTGCTCGCCGAGACCAGCGGCAAGAACGCCATCATCGTCACCCCGAGCGCGGACCTCGACCTCGCCGCAAGAGACGTCGTGCAGTCGGCGTTCGGGCACGCCGGGCAGAAATGCTCCGCCGCCTCACTGGTCATCCTCGTCGGATCCGTCGCAACGTCGCGCCGCTTCAACCAACAGCTCATCGACGCCGCCCGGTCCCTGAAAGTCGGATATCCGGTTGACCCGCAGACCCAGATGGGACCGGTTATCGAACCGGCCAATGGGAAGCTCCTGAATGGACTCACCAAACTCGGTATCGGAGAGCAATGGGTACTCGAGCCGCGCAAACTCGATGACAGCGGCAAGCTCTGGAGCCCCGGCGTACGTACGGGTGTCCAGCGAGGCAGCGAGTACCACAAGACCGAATACTTCGGACCCATCCTGGGAATCATGACCGCCGACACCTTGGAAGAAGCGGTCAGCATTGTCAACGATATCGACTACGGCCTCACATCCGGCCTGCACTCCCTGGCCCCCACGGAACTGAAGTACTGGCTGGAAAACATCCAGGCCGGAAACCTGTACATCAACCGTGGCATCACCGGAGCGATTGTGCGCCGCCAACCCTTCGGCGGTTGGAAGAAGTCTGCAGTCGGCGCCGGCACCAAGGCCGGCGGGCCCAACTACCTGGTCGGCCTCGGTGCATGGAAAGACGCCCCCATCAAGGACATCTCCGTGGCTCACCTCTCCGTACCGGCACGGCAAATCCTGACTGCAGCTGCTGACGTAGCCAGCAGCTGCAGCATCAGCGCCGCAGATGTCACTTGGCTTGAATCAGCACTCGGCTCCGATGTCGAAGCCTGGCGGACCGATTTCGGTGCCACCCGCGACGTGTCAGGGCTCCGGGCCGAGCGGAACCTCTTCCGCTACAAGCCGGTACCGGTCACTGTCCGCTACGAGGAGGCAACATCCGGGCACGGTATTGCCGAATTGCTGCGCGTCGTCTCGGCCGGCCTGACCGCCTGGGGCGGAAGCGCCCCGCTGAACGCCCTGACGGTCAGCACCGCCGAACCGCTCACGGACACGATCGCACGGGCTCTCCGGGACTCCGGAGTAGTCATGGCGGTCGAAAACACAACAGCCTGGCTCGCCAGGGTCCAGCGGTACGCAGGCAAGACCGGACCGGACTCCGGAGTCCGCATCCGCCTGATCGGTGCGCCCACGCCTGCTACAGCCGACGCAGCCGGCGGCAAACCCGACGTGGCCATCTACGCCAACCGGGTCGTCGCCGCCAGCAGGGTCGAACTGCTGACCTTCCTGCAGGAGCAGGCAGTCTCCATCACAGCACACCGGTTCGGCACCCCGAACCAGCTCTCAGACACGATCATCTAACCCAGTCGACACGGTCCGGGTCCACCACTGGCATCGCAGTTTCAAGGACCCAGCCCACCAAACTCCCCTCATCAAAATCGTGGACCAACATGCGTCAGTCACGACGATCATCATCCCGAACAGCAGACACCCAGACACCATGGGGCATCCGCCCCGGAAAGGCTTACATGTTCTCCCCCTACTTCGCAGTGATGCTGCTCCTCCTGGCCGCCGGCACCATCTGCATGGTCTCGGCAACGTCCACGCTGATATTTGGCGCGGGACTGATCCCGCTCACCACAGGTGCAGGAGGGCTTTCTGCCGGGTTGATGACACGCGGAGCCAAATGATGACCGGCCGGCTTTGCCCGCCTTCCCGACGAACCGCAGATCGGAAGCAGTGATGAAGAAGCGTATCTCCCACGATCAGGACCCCCGCACACCCCGAGCGCATCCCGACAGGGTCCTCGAAGCGAAAACCGGCGAAGACTGCCCGCTCAACGGATGGTGGGTGCCGTCCAACCAGGAAGGAGACCCCCTGTTCGTCGGCGGAGGAAGCATCATGCCAGCCAACTGGGGAGGGTCTATGGTCTGGACATTGCCCGCGCGTCAATCGGGCACTCAAAAGTCCAAGTATCGCAACCCTGCGGTAGGAGCCTTCATTGACAATTTCTAACCCACCCCGCAAAGACCTCATGGCGGGTCAGCAGCGCCCGCTGGAGGGCAAGACTGGGCAGCCGCCGACTGCACTGATCACGGAATACCAGCTCAACTTTCCATCGAGCTACTCCCGCCAAGATTGTTCTGAAGACTGCCACTACTGCAACGGGCCGGAAACTGACTAATGGCTAAGCCAATGCTCTCGAGTCCCTGGCCAGAAGAATGTACGCCGTGACGTTTCACGTGCGAGGACTGGAGCCTCCTTGCCCACCGGAGTGTCCGGATCCGCAGGCAAGGACAACCCGTTCGGTGTCCTCGCAACCGGGGAGGCCTGGTTTCATCCATCAGCACACTGATGTCTTTTTAGAAAGGACCTGGACATGCGCGCGGCCGAACAGGGGTTTTGCGTTTCCCCGAATGACCTCTTTCATGACCCTTTGACAGGAGCAGACTCCGATCATCAGATCCATCGATTGCCGGCCCGTCAGGCACCCGGTGGGCCTCAGCAACAGCGCCCGTCGCCCAGGAGGTCGGCACATTGGCGGAAGAGCCGAGAAGATGCCCTCGCTCAGGTGTCCCGCGATCTCCGGCTTCTTGCGCAACTCAAAAGCAAGAAGCCCGAGATCGCGAACTGACCCATCTTCGGGGAATCTCTTGGCAAGTCCGTCGTAGCAAACGGCAGCGCCAGCGGCACCGACCTGCGAAGCAGCCGGTTCGGAAGAGGGGGCCCGCTATAACCCTGGGCGGCCATTCGGCGACCGGCAGAACATAGCCATCGACGTTGGGAAGCCGCACCTCCGGATGCGACCCACGACCCCGTCACGCTCTCCCGTGCTGTGCGACAACCATTAGTTCGGGTGGCTTGTGAAAAAGTGAAATATCCGACGCTAGGGATTTGTCGGGCGTCGTAGCGGCCCGTATTTGCCTGGTTTGAGGTGGCGGAGTGGCCGGAAGGTCGGTGAGTCGAATCACATCGTTGGCCGTGGCAGGGTTCTTCCGGTGTGAACGGGACCTTGGTCAGGAGGCGCAGCAGGAGAGCCCGGAGACGCCAGTGGTGAAGGACTGGGCGGCGTCTTATGCCTTCGGCCATGGTCAGGTACGGGCTCCACAGGCTCGCCACCTGGTCCATACCAGAACTCCTGGCCCCGAAAAGGTGACCGTGGAGGAACTTACCCATCGTAAAGTCCGGAGATTACCTCCCGCCGGGCCGGCTGGAGCTACAGACTTGGCAATCTGAAATTCGGGGAAGGGCGCTCAAGCCCCGGAATCATCGTGAGCGCCACTCTTCATCGAAAAAGGACGCAGGTTTTCGTCCGCAGCTGAGTACACCAAAACATACATGTTAGAGGGAGAAATAGTGACACGTATCGGAATTGTGGCCGAGTTGGGCCGTGAGACAAGAGTGGCGGCGACGCCCACAACCGTGAGGCAGTTGGCGGGGTTGGGCTATGACGTCGTGGTCGAGAAGGGCGCGGGGGAGTCGGCATCTTTTGCAGACGACGCTTATGCGGCGGCGGGGGCCATGATTGTAGGCGCCGACGAGGCATGGGGCAGCGAGGTGGTGTTGAGGGTGAATCCGCCCACTGAGGAGGAGATCAGCCGTCTGGCCGAAGGGGCAACCCTGATCGGGTCGCTGAGCCCGGGTTTGCGGCCAGACCTCGTCGAGGCCCTGGCGGCACGGCCCATCACTGCACTTGCACTGGATGCCGTCCCTCGGATCTCCCGGGCGCAGTCGATGGACGTCTTGAGTTCGATGGCGAACATTGCCGGTTACCGGGCCGTGATTGAGGCGGCACACGAATTTGGGTGGTTTTTCACGGGGCAGGTGACTGCCGCGGGCAAGGTTCCGCCGGCGAAAGTCCTTGTCGCAGGCGCCGGCGTCGCCGGCCTCGCAGCGATCGGTGCTGCGAGCAGCCTGGGCGCGATCGTGCGCGCGACGGACCCGAGGCCCGAGGTGGCGGATCAGGTGAAGTCCATCGGGGGAATCTACCTTAAGGTGGAGGTCGCCGAAGTCATGGAGTCCACGGACGGATACGCCAAAGCCACGAGTGAGGCCTACAACGCCCGGGCCGCGGAGATCTACACTGAGCAAGCCCGCGATGTGGACATCATCATCACTACCGCCCTGATCCCGGGGCGCCCGGCACCGAAGCTGCTCACGGCCGAGGACGTGGCCGGCATGAAATCCGGCAGCGTCATCGTTGATATGGCCGCCGGGCAGGGCGGCAACGTCGAAGGCTCCGTCGCAGGGGAACGGATCGTAACGGACAACGGGGTCGTGATCCTGGGCTACACCGATCTACCGGCCCGGTTGCCGGCCCAAGCGTCCCAGCTGTACGGGACGAACATGGTGAACCTGCTCAAACTACTGACCAAGGACAAAGACGGGCAGCTTCGAATCGACTTTGATGACGTGGTGCAGCGTTCCGTGACGGTGGTGCGGGACGGTGAGAAGACCTGGCCCCCGCCCCCTGTCCAGGTCTCAGCCGCCCCTGTTCAGAGCGAAACTACGCGTGCGGCGGAGCGCTCCGCAGACAAGGCAGCAAAAAAGACGGGCCTCAGCCCTGCGGGTAAGGCCGGGCTCTTTGCCGCTGAGATTGCGGTGCTCTTCGGGATCAACGCGGTCGCCCCGGCGCCTCTGCCCCAGCACTTCACGGTGCTGATGCTTTCGATCGTGGTCGGCTTCTACGTCATCGGGAAGGTCCACCACGCCCTGCACACCCCGCTGATGTCTGTCACGAACGCGATCTCGGGGATCATCGTCGTCGGCGCGCTGCTGCAGGTCACCTCCGGCAACCCCGTCATGCAGGTCCTCGCCGCCGTCGCGGTGCTGCTGGCCAGCATCAACATTTTCGGCGGCTTCGCCGTCACCCGGCGCATGCTGGCGATGTTCTCCGCCGGGAAGGCCCGTTCATGAGCGCCGTATCCGAAGCAGCTGGAATTCTAATGAGGAGCCTTACCGTGTCTGATACCGTCTTCGGTCCGTTGACCGCCGACTCCATCGCCGGAGCGGCGTACATTGTCGCGGCCCTGCTGTTCATCCTCAGCCTTGCCGGGCTGAGCCGGCATGAGAAAGCCCGCGCCGGGGTCATCTACGGCATCACCGGCATGGTCATCGCCCTCGCCGCGACAGTCTGGCTGACCGTCAAGGGCGCCTGGGGCACCGGGCACGCTCTGACCGGCCTGGGCCTGCTCGTTGCAGCGGTCCTGGTCGGCGGCGCGATCGGGCTCTGGCGCGCCCGGGTCGTGGAAATGACCGGGATGCCCGAGCTCATCGCCCTACTGCACAGTTTCGTGGGCCTCGCAGCGGTCCTGGTCGGCTGGAACGGCCACTTCGAAGCCCCCGCCCTGTCCGCGGATCTGATGAATGTCCACCATGCAGAGGTGTTCATCGGCGTGTTCATCGGCGCGGTGACCTTCACCGGATCGATCGTGGCGTTCCTGAAACTCTCGGCCCGGATGAAATCCACGCCTTTGATGCTGCCGGGCAAGAACGTCATCAACCTCGGGGCCCTCGCCGCGTTCGTGGTCCTGACGGTCTGGTACGTCAACGACTCCCAGCTCTGGCTGCTGATCGTTGTCACTTTCCTCGCCCTCGGGCTGGGCTGGCACCTCGTGGCCTCCATCGGCGGCGGCGACATGCCCGTCGTCGTCTCCATGCTGAACAGCTACTCCGGCTGGGCCGCAGCAGCCGCAGGATTCCTGCTGAACAACGACCTCCTCGTCATCACCGGCGCCCTCGTCGGCTCCTCCGGCGCCTACCTGTCCTACATCATGTGCAAGGCCATGAACCGGTCCTTCATCTCCGTGATCGCCGGCGGCTTCGGCATCGCAGCACCAAGCACCGGGGGCGACGTCGAGCAGGGCGAGCACCGGGAAATCACCGCGGAAGCCACCGCGGAGATGCTGACCAACGCCTCGTCCGTGGTCATCACCCCCGGGTACGGCATGGCCGTCGCCCAGGCCCAATACCCCGTCGCCGAACTCGCCCACCAGCTCCGCGAACGCGGCGTGAACGTCCGGTTCGGCATCCACCCCGTCGCCGGCCGCCTCCCAGGGCACATGAACGTCCTCCTCGCCGAAGCCAAAGTCCCCTACGACATCGTCCTGGAAATGGACGAAATCAACGAAGACCTCGGCGACACCTCCGTCGTCCTCGTCATCGGCGCCAACGACACTGTCAACCCCTCCGCCGCCGAAGACCCGGGAAGCCCCATCGCCGGCATGCCCGTCCTGCGTGTCTGGGAAGCCGACAACGTCATCGTCTTCAAACGCTCCATGGCCGCCGGCTACGCAGGAGTCCAGAACCCCCTGTTCTACCGCGAGAACTCCCAGATGCTCTTCGGCGACGCCAAACAACGCGTCGAAGACATCCTCCGGGCGTTCTAAGCGCGAACGCCTCCTGGCATAGCCAGCGTCGGACACTCGACGTTCGAGGTCGCACTCAACCCCAATGCAGCGTTCGACCTCAACCTTGAACTCGACCTGCTCTCAATATGGTTGTGCAGGTTTCGCCTTCACAAGGCACCCGAGATAGCTCACGGAAGCGAAACAGGGGGACCGCCTACAGGCGGTCCCCCTGTTCGTGAGCATCGTTGTCCGGGTGGGCGGAAAGAACGCCTCGCTCGGTGAGTAGGCTCAGAACCTGACCTCAGCCGGGGTCCAGGTCCCGGACGGCTTCGCCACGACCGCGGATACGTACCGCAATTTCTTGGCTGATTCCGGCGTGGATCAGAAGATCGCCGACCGGCTGGTCGGCTTGGACACTGATGACGTGACAGCCCTTGCCTCTGCCGGACAGGATATCCGGTCAATGATGCGTGAGACGCCGTTCCTGCCGGACTTCGAGGTGCAGATCCGGGACTCCTACCAGAAGCTGGTGGACAAGCACGGCGGTTCCAAGGACCTCTCCTGGGCCGTCCGTTCCAGCGCCACCGCAGAAGACCTGCCGGAAGCATCGTTCGCCGGGCAGCAGGAAACCTTCCTGAACATTCGTGGCATCGAGAACATCCTGCTCGCGATTAAGGACGTGTTTGCGTCCCTCTACAACGACCGGGCCATCGCCTATCGCGTTCACCACAAGTTCGAACACGCCGACGTCGCATTGTCGACTGGCGTTCAGCGAATGGTGCGTTCAGACATTGGCGCTTCCGGTGTCATGTTCACTATGGACACCGAATCCGGTTTCCAGGACGCCGTCTTCGTCACATCTTCCTACGGTCTGGGCGAGGCCGTCGTCCAGGGTGCCGTGAATCCGGACGAGTTCTACGTTTACAAACCCGCGCTGCAGGCTGGCCGACCTGCAGTTCTCAAACGCGGTCTGGGAGAAAGCCCTCCAAATGACCTACACGAACTCTTCTGAAGTCGGACGCACCATTGATTTCGTACCGGTGGAAGCCGCGCTACGGAACCGCTTCAGTCTCAGCGACCACGACGTCGAGCAGCTTGCCCGGCATGCCGTCGCCATCGAACACCATTATGGCCGCCCGATGGACATCGAATGGGGAAAAGACGGGATCGATGGTGGACTCTACATCCTTCAGGCACGCCCGGAAACCGTCCAGTCCCGACGTGCTGCGGGGAACCTGAGCCGTTTCCGGCTCAACGGCGAAGGCCGCGTGCTGGTTGAGGGCCGCGCCATCGGCCAGCGGATCGGCGCCGGCAGCGTCCGCATCCTCACCGCGATCGACCAGATGGCCGCCTTCAAGACCGGAGACGTCCTCGTCGCCGATATGACCGACCCGGACTGGGAACCGATCATGAAGCGCGCCTCGGCCATCGTGACCAACCGCGGCGGGCGCACGTGCCACGCCGCCATCATCGCGCGTGAACTTGGCATACCCGCCGTCGTCGGCACCGGGTATGCCACAGATGCACTCAGCAACGGCCTCGAGGTGACCGTTTCCTGTGCTGATGGTGAGACCGGCATGATCTACGAAGGGCTCCTGGATTTCACGGTTGAGGAAACGGAAATCACCCAACTGCCTGAAGCGCCGGTCAAGGTCATGATGAATGTAGGCACCCCGGAACAGGCGTTCACCTTCGCGCAGCTGCCCAACCACGGGGTGGGGCTTGCCCGCCTGGAATTCATCATCAACCGGCAGATTGGTATCCACCCCAAGGCGTTGCCGAACCTCGTCGACCAGCCTGCCGACATCGCAGCGGCGATCCGGGAGCGGATCTCCGCATACGATGGCCCCCGCGACTACTACATCAAGCGCCTGGCCGAGGGCGTGTCCACCATTGCTGCGGCCTTCGCACCTGAACCCGTCATTGTCAGGATGTCCGACTTCAAGTCCAACGAATACGCGAACTTGATTGGCGGACCCGCTTACGAACCACACGAAGAGAACCCGATGATCGGGTTCCGCGGCGCCTCACGATACTTGGAGCCTTCCTTCCGGGACTGCTTCGATCTCGAGTACGAGGCCCTGTCCTTTGTCCGCAACGAGATGGGGCTCACGAACGTCAAGTTGATGATCCCGTTCGTGCGGACCCTGGACGAGGCTAAAGGCGTCCTTGAGCTGCTGGCCGAGAACGGCCTCAAACGCGGCGACAATGGCCTCGAGGTAATCATGATGTGCGAGGTTCCGTCCAACGCGCTGCTCGCCGACGAGTTCCTTGACTACTTCGATGGATTCTCGATCGGTTCCAATGACATGACGCAGCTGGCGTTGGGCCTGGACCGGGACTCGGCGGCCGTATCCGGAGGCTTTGATGAACGAAATCCAGCTGTAAAGCAGCTCCTGAGCATGGCCATCAAGGCCTGCAAGAAGCGCGGCAAGTATGTGGGGATCTGCGGCCAAGGACCCAGCGACCACACCGACTTCGCCGAGTGGCCGGTCGAGGAAGGCATCGATTCCGTCTCCTTGAACCCCGACACCGTGGTGGACACCTGGCTCCGGCTCGCCAGCCCGGCCGTCAAGGCAGGGGTCGGCGCCGAGGTCAACTGACGGTACGGCGCCGAGGGAAGACTGGTAGAGGAACGATGGTGAGCCCGGATGGGGCGGCCTTCGTCGTAGTGGCCCACTTGAGGAAGCGCTCGGCGATGCGCCGGGTTGTTAGCCCTTCTGCTTGCCAGACGTCGAGGTGGGATTGCTGGAGCTCGGGCAGTTTGATGCCGTGGCCTGTGAGCCAGTTCAGGAGGTCGATGGCGACGGCGACTTCCTGTTTGGCGCGGAGGAAGGTGCCGCGGGTGACTTCGTCCATGTGGTTCATCCGTCGTTGGTGATGCCAGCGGATGTAGCGGTGGATCACCTCACTGTCCCGAGGGTCACTGACCCGTTCGAGTGCTTCAGCCGCCCAGCTGTCATAGCGCTTGCGGAGTTCGTCGCGTCGGGGGAGCACCCCGTGTTCGGAGAGGAGTCCGCGGACGTATTCGCGGGTGTGTGAGTCGGGCAGTCCGTCGAGGGCTTCATGGGTGATCTCGGGTGCGACCGCCAGATTGCTTAGGAACGCGGTGACGTGTTTTTGGCGGATCCAGGTCAGGCCGCAGTTGGCCCGCTTCATCGACTTCAGCGCCGCCGCCAGCGGGATCAGATCGTTGGCGATGGTTCCCGTGGCGGGGTTGGTGAGGAGGTCATCTACGACATTGCCGAGGACGCAGGTCCAGCAGCGTCCTCCGCTGTGGAGTTCGTCTGCTGGGGAGAGTATTGAGCGAAACGAACTTTTTCATAAGTTATTGGATCTGGCGTGTGTTTACTGGTTTTGGGGCTTTGATTCGGTGGCTAAGGCCATGACACCGGCAGAGACACCGCCCGCACCCACACTCAAGAGGACCAGTCCGAGGCCTAGGCCAAGTGTGGAACTAGCGGAGACAGCTCCGATGACTCCGTAAAGTGTGAGCAGAAGATTGACCGGGAAGTAGATTCGCAACATGGAGGGACTTTCTTCGAGGCCTACCGGGCTGGGGGCGGTGGCTAATTTGATGGCCGGGTCTGTTGTAACTTGGTTCCCCGGTGGCCAGCGGCCAGCCGTAGGTTGTTTGCTGCCACTGCTCTGTCCGGGGGAGTGGTGACACCGTCGACGAACTCACTGTGAAATCCGGTCCGCCGCGGGCCCTTCAGTGCCCCGGTTAACTGGTAGCGCCGGTATTAGCGAGCACCGGTGCCCCTCGGCCAGCCACCACCGGATGAGCGCCACGGCCTCCTCGGCCAAATCGGCTGGTCGGACCACTTCCTGCTCTTTTCTCAGTCTTACTTATGCAAGTACTCTCAAAGTGAATTTTGTTGGCTGTGAGCCCTCCATCGTCAACGCCGAAGTCATGTGTCCGATAGTTTTCGATGGTGCGGATATTCTTTGAGGTGCAGGCGGGTGTCTATCGCGCTACAGCTTGACTTTCTGTAAATGCCTGGATGATTGCCGTTGCAATGACCAAGTCCTCCCAAGACATGCCCGAACTTTTAAATAGGACGGGACGATCCAGGTCCAAGTACGCGGCACCGTTGGCAACGTCTTTCATCGGGATCAGCGCGTCCTCAGTTAGATGTCCTTCCGCAATGGCCATAATGATGTCCCCTGACTCACGGAGAGCCGTGGGTACGTCTTCAACGATTACCTGCGCACGGCCGCAGAACGCCCCATCCACTTCTCGGATGTGGGGTTCGTGGGAACCTACAGCGACAACGATGACATCACTCCGTGCCACGGAGGAGTCAAAGAGGGGTCTACTTGCGGAGGTCGCGCAAACTATTACGTCGGCAGCGGCCACTGCAGCAGATGCTGCCTGTGACCCTGATTCGACGACCTGTCCTGCTGCAAAGGGCGGCAAGCTGACGCGAACTGGATTGCGGACGATGTAGGTCACATTTTCTATTTCTCGTCGGCCGTCCATGACGTCAATGATGGTGTTGACATGCCCAACGGCCTGGTGGCCAGCGCCAAAGATGGCCAACCGCAGGGGAGTGGATCGCCGGGCCAGGACTGGCTGGATTGCTGCCACGGACACGGCGGGCGTACGGAGAGTCGTCAGAGCCGCGCCGTCCAGGATTGCCTCCGGCGTGAGCGTAAGAGCGTTAAAGAGTATGTAGAGCGCCTGAATTCGCGGAAGGTCCCTATCTGGATTTTCGGGATTTACAGTAGCTATTTTTACACCGGCATGATGGGCAGTCTCCGCTGGCATTATTAGGAACTGTCCCTGGTTCAGGGGGACGATTGCCCGTGGCGGATCCGTAGCAGGATTCAGTCCTGCGACTAAGGCATCCGTAATAGCAGCGGTCGCTTGTGCAGGACCGAGAAGGTCGCGGACCTCAGTGCCGCTTATGAACTCAAGCTGCATTGGTCTCACCGCAATCCCGGCGAATAGAGGAGCGGGTTGTTTTCGTTTCTGGGATCAAAATTGTTTACCTGTGTCTTGCGGCGCCACATGGTGACACCTGAGCGAGTGAGTCCGGGCCGAGACATCTGTGAATAGGAAGCCGAGGTGCATCAACCGTGGAGGAACCGATCGCAACTCAGTTTGGCCATGGGAGAACGGAGCAACCCGGTCGTTGGCCTGTCCATTGCTAACCCCACCTCGGCTCGGTAGGGTATTACACCTGATAGTAGACCGAAGTTGGTGTTCGCGCCAGCCAAACCGCACTAACTGCATTGCCCGCCGAAGGGGGGCGCCAGATGAACGGGATCAACGATGAACGGTACGGGAACGTCCGGCCCGACTTCGAGGCGGCGGGTAGACCCAGCAAAGAAGAGAAGGCGAAAGGCGGCGACGATGGTCTGGAGCGGCGAGGGACAAGAAGTGGCCGCCCGCGCAGCTGGTAATCGTTGGGGCTTTGGTTGCCGCCACTATTGACTTGGTGACGTGGGCCAACGGTGACAGAACGCAGGTCTCCACAGTTTGTAACGTCAATCTGCCGGACAGCGCCTTTTCAGAAAACCGCATTATCCAAGGATGGCCGCTAGGGGCGGGCCGATTTAGGCGCACTTTCCATAGGGAATGGCGGTAGCCCGAGAAGCTTTCCAGCCTCTGTCCCCGTCGTAGCGCCGTCCTATATAGCCTGTCCCTCGACAGCAGTAGGATCCGCAGTGGGGAAAGACTCCTAGCGAAATCAGGGGACTAGTTTGTCGCCCGGCGAATTGCGGCATTAGCGGCCCTTCGCAGATGAGCATGGTTAGGGCCGGCTGACGCGTGCCCAGCGGCACGCGCCGCGCTCCGGACTCCGGACGTCAACCCGCTTCCCGGTGAACGCTGCCGCAGGGTCCGGACTGGTCTGGCCGCCAGACCGTGTGCCGACCAATGTCGAGCAGCTTCCGCTCACCGCAGACGTCCGTGATAATCCAGACAAATCCGTGTTCGGGAAACGTCATGTCAACCCACCCGCGCCACAATGCGCCCGTTTCGTGATCTCTCACGGCGATGAGGTGGCCGCGGGCCAGTGACAAGAAAATTTCAATTTCGCATTCTGTCAGCGACGCTTTCGACCCGTTTCTCCCCGGCCCTGCGTCGAGAGCCGCCGCCCGCAGCGAACAGCCGGCCCGGCGGGCAGTAGGGCAGACCATATTAAACGTGCTGCTGGCCGGCGCCCCGGAGTCACCGCTCATCCCTCGCTTATCGCAGCTCACACCCCCACCTTTCGAGTGTCACACCCGGGGGGACGTTGCTGTTCAAGCGCGCTTCATAGCGGCCTGCGGCCAGCCGAGTCACGGAGATGCCGACGTCTTCAGTCATCGCCGCCGGCTTCAGGAGATCCACCGCCTCATCCATGGCGGCGTCCAGTTCCATTCGGGTTTGAACGGCTACGACGAGACAACTGGGTGCTGTGTGCATGATGATGAGTCCTCACTCTCAGGGGGTGATCAGTACTTTTGACAGGCCAGCTGCCGTGGTGGCGTGGAAGGAGGAGCGGTAGCCGCCGGCATGGTCAGTTCGGGGTCGAAATCCTGGCGGCCGGTTGGCCCGGCAGAACTTAGGGGACCAGAGCCAGCGACGAAACGGCAGCTTCCAACGCCAGGTTCCCGATTTCCCGGTGCCCGGTCTTTGGTTTCAACAACACGGTCGGTCAATCCGCACTATCGGAGCCAACTGACCAACCATGCTTAACTGCGAAGGGCCGCATTAGCGTCCACCTGAGGCCATCAGATCAATTGCAGCGGGATATGGTTCAGCTATGGTTTGTCAAGAGAGGAACCTGTCCGCTGCGAGACTGGATAGATGACGGGCTGGCGCTTCCCCCGCGGCCATTTCAGCAATGAGTAGCCCGGTGGGCGGCGCCAGGCTTACTCCCAGCATCGCATGACCACTGGCTATCAGGACATCGGTGCGCCGGCCTGAGGGGCCGATAATGGGCAACCCGTCCGGGGTCATCGGGCGAAGTCCGGTCCACGGCTTCGGCGCACTTGGCAGCAAAGGCCATTCCTTAAAGTAGGTCGGGAGACTTTTGAGAAGTCCTTCGGCCCGGGCCTTTCTGATGTTTTCGTTGATACCGCCAAACCCCATGGTGCCAGCGATACGTACCTTCGAATTCAGTGGTGTAATCGCGACTTTGGCTTCGGCCAGATACATCGGATGATCGGGACCGCCATGCTGGAGCGGAAGGTCGAAACCGTAACCCTTGCCTGATATCAGTGAGATACGGCTCCCAATGCCAGCTAGGACTTCATTTGTCCAGACACCTGCAGCAACCACGATTCTATCGGACTTGAGTTTCTCCTTATCGACCGTAACGGCAACGGAACCGTCATCTTCGATGTGGAGTTTGGCCCTGTGGCCAAGTCGAAACTCAACTCCGTCGCGCTGGCATGCCGCCGCTAATCCGCGAGTGAAGGTGCCGGGGTCCAACGAGCGGTCACCGTAAGTTTGTAGGGCGCCGACCACATTTGCTGTTGCTTGTGGCAACTCCCGTGACACGTCCGTACCATCGATTGCACGCCATTTAAAGCCGCTGATGTGCGCTCCCATGGTCTGCAATTCAGTCGCATGTTTGTCCAAGTTGGCCACGCTGGTGTAGAGCATGGTGAGCGGGCCGCTGTGCGTCTCGAAATGGACGCCGTCCGCGGCCATATCGTCGAAAAGCTGAAGCGTTTCGCGGCTGAGATGTGCGAGCACCTTCAACCCGGCCTCAAAACGGGCGCTGGTGCAGTTCCGCAGCATCTCCATCATGAAACCGATGTAGCGTGGACTTAAGCTCGGTGAGACGTAGAGCGGGCTATCCCGCCTGAGCATCCAGCGTAGTGCTTGGGGGAGCATGCCAGGAGCGGGAACGGGAACGGACATGCTCGGGACGACCCATCCGGCATTGTGGCCAGAGGCCTTGCAGCCCGGGTTTCCGGCATCGATAACAGTTACTTCGAAGCCTTTTTTACGCAGGTAGTATGCAGAGGCCAGCCCAATCGCCCCGGCACCGATAACAATCGTCTTCATAGTCTTTCCAAGTGGTAGTTGTTCCTCGCCTTGGGGCAAGCACCGCGATGGAGTTCCTGGTTTCAGGTCCTCCAAGGGCAGGAGGCGCCTCTGCGCCGTTTTTTGACGTGCCGAACATGGACAAGGTGGGGTTTCTTGGTGTGTGCGCATCCTCGGTGCTGGCCCGATTCTGCCTTGATGACAGGCTGTCGATTCATTCAAAGGGATAGCGACAGCAGCGTTTTCCCGGATCATCTGCTCGTCGTGCGTGGAGCCGATGCCGCGTCGTTTGGCACGAAAGGCTAACTCGTCCGGCCTACTTAGCGAACCACAGCGAACATGGACCTTGCTCACCTCGAAGGAAACTTGGACAGTGCTCAAGAAATGCCGCGAACTCTCAATGGCGCCGTCCTCTCGCAAGGTCAAAGCCTGGGTTGACGACGGCGCCGGAACGAGTTTCGCGCGACCAAGTTCTGATCGTCCGGTTGAGGTGCTGCATCGCTAAGTCCTGCTACATGCTCAAGACACGGCTTTGGTGCTCCACGCGGTGTCGAGGGTACGCAGCAGGTTTTCACCAAGAATTCCGTCTGTCTCTTCTTTTGAGAACCCTCTGGCACGCAGTGCCGGACGTAGATTGGTGAATTCGTTCCACCATGAGATTCCTGTTGGCCATTCGTAGGCTCGCGCGTAGTAGCGCGGATCGTACTGGTAGAAGTCGAAGTCGTACTCGTCCTCCTCGTTGAAGTCGAGACCGATGCTAACGTGGCGGGCACCAACGCGCTCAGCAATGTACGTCGCGTGATCGAGTAGTTGTTCCAGCGACGCGTGATCGTCGCCGCAAATGAACCTTGGGTAGGCACACAGTCCCATCACCCCCCCGCTTCGGGCCACGCCATCGATGACTTCATCAGTAAGGTTCCGCGGACTGTCGCAAACGGAACGGGCATTCGAATGTGACGCGATCACAGGGGTCTGTGCCATATCCAGGATATCCAAACATGTCCGGCGGCCGACGTGAGACAGGTCGACGGCGATGCCTATTTCCTGCATCCGGGTAATCACCTGACGCCCGAAGTGGCTGAGTCCGGCGTCGCGCTCCTCAAGGCAACCGTCACCAACGTAGCCGGCATAGTTGTATGTCGCCTGCATGACGCGAACACCCAAGCGGTGAAACGTGTCTACCATCTCCAGGCTGTCGCCGATCGGGGAGGTGCCCTGGAAGTGCATCACCGCGGCCAGGTCACCTCCTTGCACTATTTTTCGGAGTTCGGGCACGGTGGTTGCCACTCTAACGCCTGTATTCGGGCGCTTATCTGCAATCCACCAGTCATTGAGCGCATTGATTGCTGTCTCGCGGGTTTCCACCGATGCCACAGTGACGAGGGCAGCCTGGATGCCACCGGCACGAAGCTTCGGGGCCTGCGCCGAAAGCGTGCGCGGTGTAAACCCAGGTGCGCAGCCGTCCACGCAGACCGGCTCGGTGTTGGCAGTTAATTGTGAGCTCACGTTATGAATATCCAATCGGTTGCTTGTTCAATACAGTTCTATTCGGAAATGCCCATGGGCGTTACCTCATCTGCAAAGTGGCAGGCGCTCGGGTGTTCTGAACCGGGCCGCGCTACGAGGACAGGAACTTCTTCGGCGCATTTATCCTGTGCCTTCCAGCAACGTGTCCGGAAAGCACATCCAGTCGGTTTGCTGGCCACACCGGGGACTTCACCGGCAAGCACAATTCGCTCACGTGCTCCATGTCGGGCAACATCCGGAGCGGCCACCGCCGAGATCAGCGCCTGGGTGTATGGATGAGTTGCGTGACTGTAGATTTCCCTCTCCGAACCTCTCTCGACGATCTTTCCGAGATACATGACGGCCACCCTGTCGGAAACATGCCGAACAATAGAGAGATCATGTGAAATGAAGATGTATGAGAGGTTGAACTCTTTCTGTAGGCTTGCCAGCAGGTTAACCACTTGAGCCTGGACAGAAACGTCCAAGGCGGAAACGGGTTCATCGCAAATGATCACTTCGGGTTTGAGCGCGAGTGCCCGGGCAATCCCAATCCGCTGTCGCTGACCTCCCGAAAATTGATGCGGATACCTGTTCAGGTAGTCGGGATTGAGCCCGACGACATCCAAGAGATCTTTCACCGCCGCCTTGCGTTTGGACTTGTCTAGGACCTCCGCATGGATCTCAAATGGCTCGGCCACGATCTCGCCGACGGTCATCCGGGGGTTGAGCGAGGCATAGGGGTCCTGCATCACGATCTGGATCCTTCGCCGCATGCGACGAAGGTCTGCCCGACCCATGTCGAAAAGGTTTTTGCCGTCCATAAGAACCTCACCGGAGGTTGGACGGTCCAAGGCCATCAGAAGCTTTGCCAAAGTTGATTTGCCGCATCCTGACTCGCCAACGAGCCCCAGCGTCTCGCCCCTGTTCAAACTCAAGCTAACACCGTCAACTGCTTTCACAACGGTGGTCGTCCGCTTGAAGACCCCCCGGGTTACCGGGAAATGTCGGACTACGTCCCGCACTTCCAGAATGGTGTCAGGCGACCGAGCGTCTCCGCCCGAGGAAATGTCGGCGGCAGCGTTTCTAATTTGATTCATCGAGAACCTCCTCCCAGAAGTGACAGGCCGATGTCCGGCCGCCAGGTATTGACACAAGCGGTGGCTCTTCCACTCGGCAGATGTCCCGGGCCCTGGGACATCGGGGGTTAAATGGGCAGCCTCGTGGGGCGTTGGCCGGACTGGGAGGGGAGCCGGGGATAGATCGCAACATGCTGCCTTTGTCCTCCGGGGTAGGAATGGAGGCCAGCAGACCAGCGGTGTAGGGGTGGGCCGGTGCGCTGTAGATGGCGTCGGCGGGCGCTGACTCCACAACGCGGCCGGCGTACATCACCACAATCCGGTCGGCCACTTCTGCCGCGACCTTAAGGTCGTGGGTGATGAGCAGTAGACCCATTTGGTGCTCTTGTTGCAAATCAACCAGCAGCTGCATGATTTGAGCCTGGACCGTAACGTCCAGTGCGGTCGTAGGCTCATCAGCGATCAGCAGCGAAGGGTTCATTGCAAGTGCCATCGCAATCATGATGCGCTGCCTCATGCCGCCCGAGAACTGATGTGGGTAATCGTGGTACCTCAAGGCTGGATTGGGGATGCGGACACGTTCCAAAAGTTCCAGCACGCGCTGACGAGCGTCTTTCCTCTTGATATCAGCATGCTCCAGGATGACTTCCAAGATTTGGTCCCCGACCCTGTGCACTGGGTTAAGGGCAGATAGGGCGTCCTGGAAGATCATCGAAATCTTCCCACCGCGGTATTTCCGGCGCTCGTCGTCCCGAAGGGCAAGCAGATTTACGCCCTCAAAGTTCACCTCGCCAGCAGTGACCTTCGCGCCCGTGTTGCCCAGAAGTCCCATGATGGCCAGCGACGTGACGCTCTTTCCGGACCCGGACTCACCCAAGACAACGACTGTCTCATTGGCATTAATGGTCAGCGAGACATCCTTCACGATATGTATCGCCTGTTTGTGGACGGTGAAGTCCACCCGTAGTTCCTTGACGGATAACAATTCGTTGCTGCTCCACTTTGTTTCGTTGTGCATCAGATCACCGCAGTTTCGGATCAAAGGCGTCACGGATGACATCGCCCAGCAGGACGAAGCTTAGAACCGTTAACCCGAGAAACAGTGAGGGAAAAATCAGCAAATGGGGGCTGACTGTAAACGCGGCTTGGGCGGCGGATAACTGCAGTCCCCAGGAGATGGCGGGATACTGCAAGCCCACGCCCAGGAAGGTCAATGTAGCTTCCGCGACAATGTATGCGCCGATATTCAGGGTTGATAGGACGATGACCGGAGTGAGGGCGTTCGGCAGTATATGACGCGTGATGATTCTCCAATTGCTGGCACCCAGGCCACGGGCGGCAAGCACGTAATCGACGTTGATGATGGAGACTACGGTCGAGCGCATGAGCCTTGCGAGTACCGGCCAACCCAGAATCGCGAGCACGAGCGAAACCGTCCAGATATTTCGATCAGTGAGGGTGGTGAGGAGGATAAGGCAACCCAGAAGGAACGGAAAGCCGAAGAAAACGTCGCTGAGTCTTGAGATGACCGCGTCCAGCCAGCCTCCAAAGAATCCTGAAATGGAACCAAGAACGACTGCAAGCACGAGGCAGAAGAGGGTGACCAACAGCCCAACGCTGATCGAAGCGCCCGCCCCATAGATGACGTTTGCATACACATCGCAGCCCTGGGTATCGAGTCCGAATGGATGTCCGGGGGAAGGGCCGTTGTTGCTTAGCCCGAGGTCGCACTGACGTGGATCACCGGATCCAAACAAGCCAGCGAAAATTCCAGGCCACACCGCCATAATGAGCATGATCAGCACGACTGCGGCCGAGAGCAGGAACACCGGATTCCGGCGCATGTCGTTCCATGCATCTCGGGCCAGGCTTGATTGGGTGTGTCCGTCCTCTTGGGCTCCGAGCCCGGCGGCGACCGGGGGATTGTCCTGAAGAACTGTATGGTCACTCATATCTGATCCTTGGGTCTAAGAAAGCGTAGAGAAGGTCAACCAGCAGGTTCGTCACCAGAAATATCAGAACGAGGAGGCTGGCAATACTAACGACAACCGCTCCCTCGTGCGCCGCTGTGGACCTGAACAAAAGCTGGCCTATTCCCGGTAAGTTGAACACGCCTTCTATAACTATTGCCCCGCCCAGGAGGTAGCCCAGTTCAATGGCCAGGAACGTTATGGCCGGCACCAGGGAGTTACGCAGGACGTGGTGCGTGAGCACGCGGAAGTTGGATAGCCCTTTGGCATGGGCGGTGCGGGCATAGTCGGCCCGGAGATTTTCGAGCACGCTGGAGCGAACCAACCGGGCCACGGATGCCATGCCGTAGGTGGAGAGGATGAAGCCGGGGAGGATGTAACTGATCCATCCTTTGTCGATACCCGAAACCGGGAAGATGCCAGCTTTGACTCCGAGTAGGATCTGAGCGGTGTAAGCCAAAACGAAGATCGGCAGCGAAATAACTGAAATACTGAAAAATAGAATTACGTAATCAGTGACCTTCCCTCGAATTGCCGCTATTGTTCCTAACGCGATTCCGAGGACCGCCTCAAAGAGCATAGCCGTCAGCGCCAAATTAATGGTGACCGGCCAGCGTGAACCCATCTGCTGAGCAACTGACCTGCCGGTGAAGTCGGTACCTAGGTCGCCCCGTAGCAGGTTCCCGATGTAGGCGAGGTATTGCTTGTAGAACGGGTCATTGAGATGGAACTGTTCCCGGAGCGTATTAATAGTGCTTTCGGACAGCGGGCGACTTCCGCTGAGCGCGCGAATCGGGTCTCCTGGAAGGGCCCATACGGCGGCATAGATTATAAGTGTCACGCCGAAGAAAACGAACACCATTTGGATGATTCTACGGAGCGTGTATCGTCCCATTTAGTCACCTCCTGATAATAAATAGTCGTGGGTTTCGATCCATGCGGGGGCTGGCGTCATACCCGCCAGCCCCCGGTTGCAGCTACTTGAGCGCAATCTGATCGAGGATAAGTCCGTTCAGGTTGACCATCGGTTTCTCAATCCGGTCGCTGTATGCGGTCACGCCCTGGAGAACGTACACCGGTGTCACCGGGAGATCCTTCATGACCTGGGCCTCAGCCTTGTGGAACAGGTCCGTGGCCTCCTGGGACGATTTTGTTCGCTTCGCCTGTTCGAGGAGGGAGTCCACTGTCGCGTTCTCGTAGAATGCCGACCGTGGGTTGTAGGAACTGCCCTTTTGGAAGGCGCCCGCGAGAATGTCCAGCGGTGTCGGCGTGGTGGAGCTCCAGGCGGTGAGGAAAAGGCCTTTCGGTCCGGTTTTGAGAGAGGCTTCGTATTCGCTCGAAAGCAAGCCGGTGAGAACAACATCGGAAATTCCTAGGTTCTGGCGGATGTTATTGGCAAGCGCCTGAACGTACGGCTCGTCTCCCTTGCCCGTTATATATTGGATCTCCAAAGGACCAGACCATCCACCTGCTGCGGCCAGCAGGGCCTTGGCCTTTGCCGGGTCGAACTTGCAGCTCTCACCGCAGCTGTCAGTTCCCCCACCGACGGTGCCGGCAGCCAGCAAGCCGGTTGCAGGGGTATACAGGCCACCGTAGATTTTTGAAACGATGGCATTGCGGTCAATTGCCATGGAGATGGCCTGCCGTACGCGGATGTCCGTGAAACGCTGGTCCCCGTGGGGGAAGCCAATCCAGGAGGGGTATACCTGCTGGCTTGTCACAACGCGTCCCGAGAAGTCCGACTTCGCCTGTGCCAGCTTGGTGCTTGGGGGCTTCGTGAAGGTGCCGTTAAGGTCAATATTTCCTGCCAGCAGGTCGGTGTAGGCCGTGTCGGCGCTGCTGTAGGTCTTGAACTCGATACTGTTGACTTTCGGCTTGGTCCCCTTGTATCCCCCGAAGGCCTTCACCTTGACGTTGCTGCTGGGATTTTCCCAGGTGCCTTCCATCTGGAAGGGACCATTACCGATTGGTGCTTTGTCATATGCGGCCAAATCGGAGAGTGCAGACTTCGGTAGCGGGGACCAAGCGGTGTAACCACCTGTCATTTCAATTTCGAGCTGGCTATCGGGCGCTTTGAGAGTCACCTCGAATGTCTGAGGATCAATGACTTTCAATCCTGACATTGTCTTGCTGGTGGGCTGGCCGGTTGTGGGGTTCAGTTCGTCATAGCCCTCAATGTTTGTCAGCTGGTAGTTTTGGCTCCATGCGTTCGGGCCGTACGCAGCTGTGTTCAAACCATCAAGAAAGCTCTGTGCTGTGACTTCTTCGCCATTGTGGAAGGTCCAGCCCGGCTTGATTTTTACGGTCCACACCTTGTTGTCAGGCGTGGTGATGCTCTCCGCTTGGACGAGCTTCAGATTGTTGTCCGTGTCGAAAGTGACGAGCGGTGAGAACAGCGCATTTACCGCATCGTTGTTGTAGCCACTGCCCCAGCCAGGAGTGAGGTGGTCCATCTCAAATTCGGAGATGCTCACACTTCCGCCGGAAGATCCCGAGTTCACGCCGCTGCCCGACGTGTCACATGCGGTTAAAGCAAATACCGTCGCTGCTACTGCTACCACCGCTCCCGCCCGAATTCCTTTTCTTGCGGTGGTGACGATGTGTTGCTTTCCGGTCATTTGACGTCTCCTTCAGGTTTCATGCAACGTCCTTCCCTATGTGATGTCCAGCCGCCGGCGAGACATCACACCAGATTTTGTCGATGGGTGCAATGCCCATTTTTAGAAGTGCAATCGCCGAAGCACCTGGATGGCTACACCGTGTAAGCATCTTCAGGCGCTCCGCGCTCCGCATTTATCTGTGTCCGGCACTTCTCTTACTGCTCAATCCAGTGGAGAGCGAACTCCGTGCTCTCGCTCTGCGACTCGCCGCCCGCCGGTCTTGACCCGACCTGTGGGCGGGGCTCCAGAACATACAAAGTGCATGTAATATGTGTAACACCTCACACCTTACAAGTCAACGGAGGTGGGTTGGATACCCGTCCAGAACGGCACTCAATTCTTACGAAACTAAGGAGGCCCAATGACAGAGTCTCATTTGACCCTGGCTCGTGAGACAGCCGACGTTCGATACGTCCAGTCTTCGGCACCAGGCAACACGCATTCTCCGAGCCCGAATTATTACAGGCCGCTTATCCAGGGCAAGCTGTACGTAGTCGGGCCGCTGGCGGCAGAGCTCGGTGTGTCCATCACTCCCGTCCGGGAGGCGCTGCATGATCTAGCCAATGACGGTCTGGTCAAGATTGCGCGCAATCGCGGATTCACAGTCCAGCTTTTGGATGACCATGATCTGGATGAAATCCTATAACTCCGCCGTATGTTGGAAGTCCCTGCCGTGTGGAGGATCGCAGAGAAGCGTCTGGTTGCAAACCTGGCGGAACTGCAAGAACTTGCGATCGCAACAGAGGAGTGCGCGGATGACGGGAACTGGGTTGGATTCCTTAATACCGATCGTGCTTTCCACCTGGCGCAGCTACGCAATTTTGGCAACGCGCGCTTGTTGCATTTCGTGGGAGCGCTACGCGATCAGAGCCGTCTCTACGGTCTCGACCAGTTTGCGAGAACCAGCGAATTGATCGAGACAACCCGTGAGCACGACAAAATGCGCCAGGCCCTGTGCAACGGTCGCGCCGATGAGGCCGCCACGCTCATGGATTGCCACCCTAGCCATACCCGGGGAACTTGGGCCGGTCAGCCAGTGGAAACCGAGTAACTATGTGGGGCGACCCATCCATGGTGGGCGATCTCAAAAGCAGCTCAATCCGCCAACTGGTACGGCAGCGAACCCAAAACTCGACCCCCATGTCGCCGGTGTGGGTTTCTAGCCGGTGTCAAATCATCGAACATGCACGTCCGTCGATATGTGTACTTCCTCGTCGCCAAGTGAGGGACCGAACTGTCCGGCAGGCTTGCCCGTGAGAGTGGCTCAGCCCGCAGCCTGGAGATTATTCTACGGTCCAGCATTTACGACCTAATACCGAACCCCTGGGGGCCAACACCGCGGTTGCTGGATCAGAACGGGACCGGCACTCCGTGGTTAGGGCTCCTCTCGTCCTGCCCAAATGCCGCGGACATGCCGCAGGTGGGTTGCCATAATTTCGGCTGCTTTTACAGCATCGCCAGCTTCCATGGCGTCCAACAGAAGTTCATGTTCTCTAGTCGATCGAACGAAAATGTCCGTTCCCGCAAGCGGTCCCAAACCCAGCAGGCGGCTTTGGTCGCGAAGCGTCCCAACCATTTCGAGGAGCTTCTTGTTGTCCAGCGCCGAAAGGATGGTTAGGTGGAACTCGCGGTCGGCGTCGACAAATTCTTCCCATTCCCCTGACGCTGCGAACGCGTCCGTCTTCCTGCAGAGTTGCCGCAAGGGTGCGAAATCGGCGATCAGCGACCGACTGGCGATCTCCTGAACGGAGGACACCTCGAGCATGGCGCGGATCTGCACGATATCATCCAGTTCTTTGTTTGATGGTTGCCGCACAAGAAATCCGCGATTGCGCTTCATCTCGATCAGACCTTCCTTGGCCAGGTCATGAAGCGCCTCTCGCACTGGAGTGATCGATACGTTCAGCCTTTCAGCAATGGCGCCGATCGAGTGCATGGAACCCGGCTCCAAGCGCCCGGAAACGATTTGCGAACGAAGGATGCGTATCGCTTGCTCACGGAAGTTTTGAGTGCGCACTTCCTGCCCGGCGCCTTCGTTCCAAGCTAATGCTGATGTCACGGTCACTCCTTCACGAGATGAGGTTTCATACCTCATCATAGTGCGTTGGCGGCTTGCAAGGCCTTGTGCCAAGGATGTACGACTGGGCGGTGGATATTGTAGAGTAAGGTATGACACCTTATACCAAGGCTTTACTGGGAAGGAGCGGGATCCGATGAAGGCAAAAGCGTCGGTGCAACACGCAGCATCTGAGGCGGTCAACTCACGGAACCTTGCCCGAAGCGGCAAGCCGTGCCCGAAAAGTGGTTGGTGGGCTCCAAACACGGAGGATCCCCAACCAATAGACGTCATCAAGGGAAGTTTGATGCCCCGCAGGAAAAACCGGGCGGTTGAATGGACCCAGGTCCCACAGCCCGTGCGTTCTTGGGAGTTAGGTCCGCCTTCAATTGATTACTAACCGCTGACAGGACGTCGGTTTGTTAGAGGAAGGCATCCTCAGGGGTGTGGTCGCTCACTTCGGTGCCCAGCAGGATGCGGACTCCGGAAGGTCCCGTGTCATCCTGCAATCAGGCCCCACAGAAGCAATCGCGGGATTACGCCCGTTTCTTTGGTTCGACTCGAAACGGAAGTTCCCTGACCAAAACTACTCTATGGATCGACGGGTTCCAGAGCGGATTGAGATAGTGATCGCCGAAGCTCCACGACGACTGTATACGTTCATCACTGTTGCTTATCGGCAGAAGCCCTGAGGAACCAGTTCCGTCCAGTGTTGCGGACCGCGCATGCCTTGAGAGCGCCAGCGAATGTCGACTCGACAAGTCTCTCATTCTTTCGACAGGGGCTACCCTCAAACCGCCCGTTAGCGTCGAGCGCATGGCCGAGTAACAGGGGGTGCAAGCGGGCCAATTTTAAGACAAGGCACCAAGCGGAGAGCAGCAAGCCGACGGAGCCCGGCCCAGCAGGGACCAGGCTCCGTCGACAGCGGACGCACGTGTCACCCCTGCGCCCAGAGCTCCGCGGGCGGGCCGGCATAGCGGTCAAGCATCTCAGGGATAGGCGTAGCCCCGAGGCCCGGGGAGGTCGGCACGGCGACAGAGCCGTTCCGCAGCACGATCGGTTCTGTCACGTCCTCGGCGTAGAAGCGCCCGGATGCAGAGATGTCACCAGGTAGCGTGAAGCCGTCCAGGGCCGCCAGTGCTGCATTGGCCGCCCGGCCAAGTCCCGTCTCCAGCATCCCCCCGCACCATGCGGCCACCCCGTTCGCCCGCGCCAGATCGTGGATACGGCGCGCCTCCAAGTAGCCGCCCACCCGCCCCGGCTTGACGTTGATGATCGAGGCTGCCCCCAGAGAGATCGCATCCGCCGCGTCCTTGGCCGACTCGATTGACTCATCCAGGCAGAGGGGCGTATTCATGAGCTGAGCAAGTTTAGCGTGCTGCAGTAGATCGTCCTCCGCGAGCGGCTGCTCGATCAGCAGCAACCCGAAATCGTCCAGTCTGCGCAGCTGCCGCGAATCCACAAGAGTATACGCAGCGTTCGCATCCACCTGCAGCGGGACCTCGTCCCCGAACTCCTTGCGCACCGCGGCCACAGGCGCGACATCCCAGCCCGGCCGGATTTTCAGCTTGATCCGGACGTAGCCCTCATCCAGGTATCCGCCCACGGTGCGCAGCAGATCCTCTATCGAATCCTCGATCCCAACCGACACGCCAGACGGTACCTCGGTCCTCGTGGCCCCCAGGTACGTGGCGAAGCCAATGCCGTGCGCCTTCAGCTGGGCGTCCAGCACCGCCATCTCGAGCGCCGCCTTCGCCATCCGGTGACCCAGAATGTGCTCCAGGCGTGCCGACACGGTTTCGGCCGTCAGATCCGCACCCGATTCTTGGGCAGCTTTCAAGACCGGGAGAAGGTACTGCTCGGTGACCGCCCGCGCTCCGGCTAGATACTCGGAGGAGTACACCGGATCGGCCATGGAGACGCACTCTCCCCAGCCCACCGTCTCCACGGCACCCGTCCCAGTCTGTACTGTCCCGGCCACTCGCAGGAGATAGGTACGCTTGAGGGTCTGCGTTGCGAACGACGTGGTGAAGGGGGCCACAAGGGGCAGGGCCAGTTCACGCAGCTGGATGGATTCGATGATCATGCGGACCTCCGGGAGAAGACATAGGTGCCGGTCTGGCTGAACCCCAGCGGGGTCCAGTCTTCCGAGCCGAGTAGGGGACTGAGGGCCTCTCGCAGGGCGAGACGCCAGGAACGGGCCAACGAGGGTGACTCGAGCCTCATGCGCTCGATATCGGTCGGGATCTGAAGTGCCACCATCGCCCCAGCCAGCACTGATCTATCGATTGTCGGATGGCCCTCCGGGTTGACCTTGAGGAGGAGCCCGGCGTCGCAATCAGCAGACAGCGTGCCGAGGGTGCGGGAGCCGTCGTCGTCAATGCGCCAAGAGACAGTCATGCGATCGCTCTCATCACCCCTATTGATGCCGTCCGACATGACGCCGTAGTAATTCGCGGCGTAAGCAGTCGGCGCCGCGCCGAGGGACGTCAGATTGAAGTGCGCGTTGCGCGAAATAAGCGGGTCGAACGTCCAGCGGATCGTGTCAATCCCTCGTTCGCGGCACCACTGCCGCTGATGTCTCTTGAGGGCACGTCCCAGCCCGGCGCCCGCGTGTGCGGGAAGCACTCCGGATATGTGCGAGTGCAGCGTCCGACCCAGCGGCTCGACATGGAACCCGATACATCCTCCGACCAGTTCGTTGTCAACGAATAGGCCGGACACGAAATGCCCCCCGGCGCGCAGCGCCACCAGGGCGGGGACGTCCATCATAGTGTGGCCAGTCGGGCCCCAGATCCGATCGAAGACCTGGATGAGCGCGGCGAGCTCCTGGGGTCCGTCCAACAGCCGGATCCTGACGTCGCCACTCATAGAGTGCCGTCCTCGGCCAACACGTCATCGATGAGCGCGGCAAGCAAGGCTACCCGCGGCCCCAGACCGGCGACGACGGCGTGCTCGTCCTCGGCGTGCGCGCCCCCGCCCCATGCTCCCAGACCGTCGAGGGTGGGCACACCAAGCGCCGCCGTGAAGTTGCCGTCAGAGGCGCCCCCTACGGCCAACGGCTCCACGGTCCCGAGACCGTGAAGCTCCGCGAGCCGCCGGGCACGGGCGAACAGCTCAGCGCTCATCCCCGCTTCCAGAGGTTTCCTGTTGATGCCGCCGTCGACTGTCAGTTCGATGCCAGGCAAATCCGCTCTTAGCGCACGGATCGCCGTGTCGCAGCGAAGCTGGGAGGACACCGTCGTGGCGCGGATGTCGACATCTACCCAAGCCTTGGCCGGGACTGTATTCGCGGTGATTCCGCCCTGGATGATCGTGGGCACTACAGAGAGACCCGGTTCCGAACCGTGCATCTCGGCGAGGCTCAGCACCACCTGGGCCAGACCCACGGTCGCGTTCACTCCCGCATCCGGGGCGAGCCCCGCATGCGCGGCGCGCCCGTGTGCCGTGATCCGATACATGGATACGCCCCTGCGCTCGGTTTTGAGCTGACCGCTGTCACCGCCGGCCTCGAGGACAAAGACGGCGGCAGCGCCGGAGGCGGTCTCCTCGATGAGGGCCCGACTTGTGACGGAGCCGACTTCCTCGTCACCCGTGACCAGAATTGTGACCCCGTCCAGGCTCCGACCCTGCTCCACGAGGATCTTCAGCGCGTGCACAGCAACGGCAATCCCAGTCTTCATGTCCACGGACCCGGGGCCGCGCAGCACACCGTCGCTCACGCGGGCAGGCAGCCTGTCCAGGCTACCCCGCGGCCAGACCGTGTCGTGGTGGGCCAAGATGAGAACCCGGGTGGGCCCACCGAAGTTGAGCCTCAGGTGGCTCACCCCGTCGATCACAAGGCGTTCCGGTACGGCTCCGAGTCGCTCCTCCAAGTAGGCTGCCACGGCGTGCGCACTAGCGGCAACCGAGGCAGGATCGGACGACGGCGACTCCACGCGCAGCAGCCGGACCGCGTCGTCGAGCAGCGTGTCTAGGCGGCTCTCAGCCTGGCTAAGCAGGCTGATCCGGCGTGGACGCTCAGTCATTTGCGACCCGCCTGCGGAAGGCGCGGGTGCCGAAATGCAGTACGGTTCCGGCGCGATGATCGCGGCGCCACACCTGTTGCCAGCCCGGAAGCCCTGGGATGCCCGCTGCGAAGCGGCCGTTACGTCCGCGCACCAGCGTGTACACCGCCTCGCTCGTGATGGGGCCCCGCCCGTTGACGTCCAGGGAATCGGAACGGTACGCCGTGAGGACCCCATCGGCCCAAGTCACGATGATCTGCGCCTGGGCGTCTCCATAGCTGCCCACCAATGTGCCAGCCTCCTCGTCTGTGAGCGGCGCGCTGTCCGGCTCAGGCCCGAACGATTCGGGGACCCTGATTCCGCCAAGCTCGCCGAAGACCTCGGCGATGAGCTCATCCGCGGCCGGGGCCATCAGGCCGCCGTTAGCCGCAAACATAAACGCCAGGCCCGCGTCGGGCGAGATCCGCTGGAACGACTGCTGGCGGAGCGTCTCGCCGCTGTGGCCATGCACGCGCTTGCCGTCCCAGACGTTGATGAGCCAGGCCAGTCCCTGTTGATCGGAGGCGGCCTCGTTGCCGGAGACCCCCTGGTCCGTGAGCATGGCGTCGTAGCTGGCCCGGCTGAGCAGCACGGGGGAGTCAGAGATCGTGTCTGCGGCGAAGCGCAGCACGTCCTCCACCCGGGCGTTGATCAGACCGGCCGGTCCCACGAAACGGCCGTGCAGCACGTGTTTCACCGGCCCGTCCGGATCGTGCCCCACGGCGGAGGACAGGCGGATGGTGTCATCGGGAAGTACTGTGGAGTGCTTCAGCCCGAGCGGTTCGAAGATATGCGTGTACACGGCCCGGTCCCACGTCTCACCGCGTAGCACCTCGATGATGCGGCCCAGGATCGCGAACGCCGTGTTGCAGTAGGACCAGTCCTCGCCAGGGGCGAAGTTCTGTGGCACGTCCGCCAGCCCTGCCACGAACTTCTCCACCGCATCATCCCCGCCGCCGGTGTCCCGGAACACGTCGCCATCGATGCCGGAGCTATGGGTGAGCAGGTGCCGCGGGGTCACCGTGGCGGAGACCGTCTCATCGGCCACGGTGAATTCGGGCAGTACCGCCCGCACCGGGGCGTCCAGGTCCAGCAGGCCCTCCTGGACGAGCTGTTGGATCATCACCCCCGTGTACACCTTCGTGTTGGAGCCGATCTGGAACAGCGAGTCGGGGTGCACCGGCTGTCCGGTGAGTGTATTGAGCACGCCCGCGGCGACGGTGATCACTTGGGGCCCGGAGCGCGTGGTGGTCAGGATGCCCAGGGAGGCTCCAGGGATCCCGTATTTTGCGATGACACTCTCCAGACGTCGCTGCCAGTAGGCCTCGTCGACAGTCTTACGTGCGGGGGTGGGAGAGAGGTGGCGCTCGAACCAGTCGATGAGGCGGCGGCTGTAGTCCATTCTGTGCGAGGGCCGGCCGGTCAGCACGAATGCATGGGAAGCGCCCGGGTAGAGGACCAATTCACTCTCAACACCCGCGAGTACCAAGCCCGCGTGCCACTGCTCAGCCTGCGCCAAGGGGCAGCTCAGGTCCGCATCGCCGTGCAGGACGAGCGTTGGTGTGGTGACTTTGTGCACGTTCTCGATCGGCGAGAGGCGCCGGGAGTTGCCGGTGGTTGGGTCGAATTCGAACCGTTCCAACAATATGCCGTGGTCGGATGGCCCGGCGATGTGGGCGAGGTCGCAGAGCAGTCCACCCGCGACGGCGGCCGCGAAGATGCCGCTCTGGGATGTCAGTGCCGCGGTCATGAAGCCGCCGTAGCTGTATCCGGTGATCAGCAGCTGGGCCGGATCGACGATGCCTTCCTCGACCAGCTGCTGCACTGGCTCGAGCAGATCCGGTTTATCCGTCTCACCCCAGCCGTCATGGACGGCCGTGAAGAACGCCTCACCGTAGCCATCGGAGCCGCGCGGATTGACCATTAGCACTGTGTAGCCGCGGGCGACGAGCTCGGCATGGTGCGGCTGCATGAGCGACTGCGTGCCGGTCCAGGCGTTGTGAGGACCCCCGTGCACATCGAGCACCAGCGGGCCGGGGCCGGTGAGAGACTGGTCGCGCAGCACGAACGCCTCTACTTCGCTGCCGTCAGAGATAGTGAAATGGCGCCGCTGTGGAATGGGGAAGTCGACGCCGCCCAGCCCCGCTCCGAAGGCGGTGAGTTGCATGGGATTAGCCTCCGGGTCCGAGCCGTCAAGCGGGATCTCCACGAGTTCCCCGAAGCTGGATGCCGTGCTCAGTGCAGCCCGGACGGAGTTCCTTCCTACCGCGTGGCCGGATACTACACGCTGGGCGCCGCTCAGCAGGGGGCGAGGCGCGCCGCCGCCGAGCGGAGCGATCCAGAGGTGGGTGGATCCGCCCTCCCGCAGCGCGAACACGATCTCCCCGCCAGCCGTCAGAGCGGGACGTCCGCCCGGGTAGCCGACGCCGCCCGCCATGACATTGCGGTCCAAGCACGCAGTCAGCGACCGGTCCTCCCGCACCCCGGCAGGGTCCACGAGCAGCAGTTCGGCGTTGTGGGAACCGGCCTTGGCGGCGCCCACGGCCAGGATACCGGCCTCGCCGGGCAGCCACAGTAAGGGAGCATGTAGCGCGGCTGAGGTGCCAACCGAGCGGACCGGGAAGGTGGGAAGGCCCAGGTTGATGACATGCACGCGACTGGCCAATCGCCCGGCCGAGTCGGGCTCGATCCCCGCGGCGAAGGCGAGCTGCGCGCCGTCCTCGGAGAATGCCGGCTCGGAGGCGTCCCAGTCGCCGTCAGTTACCCGGCTTACGGCGCCCTCGTCGACCGTGAGAAGGAAGAGGTGGGTGCGCTGACTCCCTCGCATCCCTATACCGTCGATCTTGTATGAAATGCCACGAGTGACGAAGACGTCCTCCCGCGCGGCCCGCCGGTCCACCGCCGCGGTCAAAGCGATCCGCTTGCCGTCGGGCGAGACCACCGGAGTACCGACGCCGCGCGGGAAGTCTTTCGCGGTAGTCAGCGCACGGGCCTCTCCGCCGGACGGGGAGATTGAGTGCAGCTGCGGGACTCCGGAGGCGTCAGGGCGGAGGAAGAGTACGTCTCCGGTAGCTTCATGCCAGCGGGGGTTGGAGTCCGCCGGGCCGCAAGTGAGGCGGCGAGGGACGGAACCGGCGGGAGCGTCCACGATCCACAGTTCAGAGGTACCGCGGTCAGTTTGCGCATCCGCCGCTTGGCAGACGAACACCGTGGTGCCGTCCGCAGCGGTGCACGGTTCCGTCGGGACCGCTACCGACAGGTAGTCGGCGATCCTCGCGCGGCGCGCCGTCGGAGCTTCGGTGCCGGCGGAAAAGGTCTGGCTGCCCGGCTCACCGTCTCCCCAAGATGTAGAAGAGTGGGCATCAGATCGCGTGCGAAGTGGTGCTTGGGACTGACGGGTCCGCGTCGAATTCATCGTCGAACTCCCCTTCCTTTCCAAGATTCTGGGGCATTAGGTGTAATACCTCACAATAGCACGTTCGCCCCCGAGGCGCTGCAGCTCGAAGCTTGACTGCAGTTCTCGAAGCTTACTTCCCCTCCCGTTGTTTGACCGGCAGAGGGAAGACTTAGATGAATCCTACTTTCTAGGCGACTATTGAGGACGAATTGTTGACAGTTGGCCGCGCAGGCCCGAAGAGCTAGGCTTTTCGTTCCCAGACCCGGCTTAGAGCCCAAGAATTCTTAGAACCCGAGCTGCCAAGCTCGGCAGGAAGCTGAAATTGAGTTCTCTCATGGCAGACTGATGCCGGTGAGACGGATGACCTTACTCATGAGCGCTTCGGGTTAGCGACGTCAAGAATTGCTCCTGCGGTGTCTGGAGGTTGGCGCAGGAGTTTCACACAGCTACCGCCCCGCAGAATCACAGAACGTGCTCGGCCCGCTGGTCGTTCACGATTCGCCCTGTTAAATCAACTTGTCCCAGATCATCAGATGTTGCCACGGATCCATTGCCGAATCCGTGGCAGATTGTGGAGGAAACATGACTCAGACTGCCCATGGCGTCGAATTCAGCCAGCAGCGTTCGGCCAACCCGAAGTCTATTGAGGAGCGTGCAGCCATTCTGGCGAACCCGGGATTTGGCGACTACTTCACCGACCACACCGCCCTCGTCGATTACAAGGTCGACGCCGAAGGCAAGGGCGGATGGCAGAATGCCCGCGTAGAACCGTACGGCCCGATCACTTTGGACCCCTCGGCCGCCGTGCTGCACTATGGCCAGGAGATCTTCGAAGGCCTCAAAGCGTACCGTCATGCCGACGGTTCGGTGTGGACTTTCCGTCCCGAGGCCAACGCTGCCCGCCTCAACAAGTCGGCCCGCCGCCTGGCACTGCCGGAACTTCCCGAGGAGTACTTCCTCGGCGCCATCCGTGAGCTCGTCCAGGCGGACAAGGAGTGGGTTCCCTCCGGCGACGGTGAGGCCCTTTACCTGCGTCCGTTCATGATTGCCACCGAGGCCTTCCTGGGTGTCAGGGCGGCCCGTGAGGTTTCGTTCCGCGTGATCGCCTCGCCGGCTGGCAACTACTTCGGCGGCGAACTCAAGCCGGTGTCCATCTGGATCTCCCGCGAGTATGCCCGCGCCGGCCGTGGCGGGACCGGCGCTGCCAAGTGCGGCGGTAACTATGCAGCATCCTTGATCGCGCAGCAGGAAGCCGAAGCCAACGGCTGCAAGCAGGTCCTCTTCCTGGACCTTTTCAATGACGACGCCGTCGAGGAACTCGGCGGCATGAACGTCTTCTTCGTCTTCAAGGACGGCTCGCTGGTGACTCCGGCCCTGAGCGGCACCATCCTTGAGGGCGTGACGCGTTCGTCGGTCATCCAGGTGGCCAAGGACATGGGCCGCGAAGTTTCAGAGCGCAAGATCACCCTAGACGAATGGCGCGACGGCATGGCCTCCGGCGAGATCACCGAGGTGTTCGCCTGCGGTACGGCGGCCGTGATCACCCCGATCGGTGTCCTGAAGGACGCAACGGAGTTCATCGGTTCCGAGGACGCCAAGGTAGGCGAAACCACCATGGCCATCCGCGAGCAACTGCTCGGCATCCAGACCGGAACGGTCGAGGACCGCCACGGCTGGCTGACCCGCCTGATCTAGGTCCCCGCCGCGGCGAGCGCAACTCAAACGCACGACTTGCGGCCCCCGCCTAGGGTGACAATGCGGGCGCCGCCCGAGGCTCCTGCACCAAGTGGCTGCCACCTTTTCATCTCGACTCAAATCCAAGCAGGGTTCAAAGGGAGGAAGCCGAAGGAGACAACTCGCGGGTCTGACGCCAGCTCCGCGGCCCCCTGCTCAACGATGCACCTATAGCCCGCTGCCCGTGGAGACTTCCTTGATCGAACAACGGCTCTTGATTCTGAGAGTCAACCAACCGAAGGCGCAGGGGTGGATCGACCCCAGCCAGTGCCATCTGTGAGTTTTTGAAGAAGAGGCTGGACACGGTAGGGCACCGGAGTTGAGACGAAAAAAGTAGACGTCGTTTTGCGCACGCCTTCGATGGTGACAATCGACGCGGTCAGGTCTTGCAGGGCCTCTAAAGAGGCCAGGGCCACGTGTACGAGGATGTCCTCTCGGCCGGCCTGGATTTTTACTTCCAGGACTTCAGGGAGGGCAGCCAGTCCAGCGACAATCTCCTTGAGCAACCGTTGATCCAACTCGACGCTCATGGCAGCTTGTATCGGCATATCGATTGCCGCGAAATCGATGAGCGGGCGGAATCCCCGAAGGATGCCAGCCTCCTCCAGCCGCTTAATACGTGCTTGCACTGTATTGCGGCTGACCCCGAGATGCTCCGCCAGTTCAGCGGTGCCTGCCCGCGCATCATCGGTCAGCAGTCCTAGTATTCGAGCGTCGAGCCGGTCAATGCTTGCCATTTTGATAATCTCCTTGAAAGTGAGCTGTGATTGATCTGGGCGTTTTGCATAGTTGACTCGTAATCACTTGACGTATTAGTCCGTTCATTTCACTATAGATCAACGAATCAATCAGCGAAACACGCCGATTGCTGACCATGGGCGAAGACGCCACAAGCGTTGGGTGCCTGTCTCACGAAAGTACCGACACCATGAACGTTCCCATGTCAATGTTCCCTGCCTGGGAAACACGACCCGCCGATACCTACGCGTGCGACGTCAGACTATTATCGCGCTGAAGCGCATTTCGGCGGCCCTCGCATAGAGGGCAAATGCAACCACGCAGGCACTCCCAGTCGGGTTGAGGTGCCACGGCGGGCCCCCGCATCACGTTCTTTGAAACGGCAGCGCCGCCGAAAGCTCTGCTCTGGGTGCTGCTGACGGAGGAGGCATCCGTCGTCAGCTATGCAAAGCCCGCATCGTGATGAGGCGTCAGAGCCTCCTGTGTGTCGATCCAAAACACTCCTTCGACATCAGGCCCATCGAAGCCCTAACTTCCTCACTTTTCCAACACCCAACCTCTCGGAGCATCCATGACATTGTCTGACCAGACTGACAGCACAGAGCTGTGGAAAGAGATGAACGCAGCAGTATCCTCAGTTGACCCTCTGGACTCGGCCTGTCAAAGTCCCTTACAGCCAACAGAGCCTTTTCGGATTCTCAATGAAGACGGAACTTTGACGGCTGCCGGAAAGACGATGGACGTTAGCACTCAGCTGGCGCAGGATCTCTACGAAGATATGGTTATGGCACGCCGGCTTGACCATGAGGCGCTGTCACTTCAACGGCAAGGCGAGCTTCACCTATGGCTCATGTCCTGGGGCCAGGAGGCGGCGCAGGTTGGTTCCGTTCGTGCGATTCGACCCAACGACATGGTTTTTCCGAGTTACCGCGAACACGCCGCTGCACTTTGCCGCGGGATATCTCCCGCGGACGTGATGCGTCAGTGGCGTGGTGTCTCACATTCCGGATGGGACTCAGCAGAACATCGCTTTCATATCAACTCATTAGTACTCGGCACACAGACACTGCATGCCACCGGATACGCCGCAGGAGTCAAGATGGACCGTGCGGACGAAGTTGTACTGACTTACTTTGGTGATGGCTCGGCGAGCCAAGGCGACGTCAACGAGGCTTTCAACTGGTCAGCGGCCGGCAACCTACCCATCCTGTTCTTCTGTCAAAACAACCAATGGGCTATTTCCACGCCGACTTCGACGCAAATGCTTACACCGGTACACGTCCGCGCGGCAGGCTTCGGGCTAACTGGCTACCACGTCGACGGTAACGACGTGCTCGCCGTGCACGCCGTAACAAAACAGGCCGTAGAACGAGTCCGTTCTGGCGGCGGCCCGGCCTTGATCGAAGCACAAACCTATCGAGTCGGTGGCCACTCCAGCTCTGATGATCCAAAGCGCTATCGAAGCGATGAGGAGCTAACTCGCTGGCAGCAAAAAGATCCGCTGGCGCGAGTGGAAAAGTTCTTGCGTTCCTCAGGGCTTGAGGAGTCTTACTTCAAGGATCTCGCTGACCGGGAAGAAGCGTTTGCTGCAACAGTGCGCGAGCAGTGTCGCTCAATTGAAGGCGATGACCTCGATGCAGTCTTCGACCAAACATATGTCAATCCGCACCCAGTGATGCGAGAAGAAAAAGTGGCTTACATGGCACGTTCACGAAAGTCGGTGGCATAGCGAATGGCTACTACCTCTTCATTGGGGGCTGCCCTCAACTCCGGTTTGCGCGCAGCCATGGAACGAGACCCGCGCGTCGTTGTCATGGGCGAGGACATCGGAACTCTTGGAGGAGTCTTCCGCGTAACCGACGGACTTTCAGCGACTTTCGGCCCGGAGCGGGTAGTCGATACTCCACTGGCTGAGTCAGGAATCGTAGGAACGGCAATCGGATTGGCCCTGCGCGGCTATCGCCCGGTTTGTGAGATTCAATTTGACGGCTTCGTGTACCCGGCCTTCGACCAAATCGTTAGTCAACTAGCCAAAATGCGCGCCAGGTCTCAAGGACGGCTGAAGCTTCCCTTGGTGATTCGAATCCCCGCCGGAGGCGGAATTGGAGCGGTCGAACACCATTCGGAGTCCAATGAAGCTTACTTCGCTCACACGGCAGGTCTCCGGGTCGTATCCTGTGCCACGCCTGACGATGCCCACCACATGATCCAGCAGGCGATTGCGTGTGACGATCCCGTAATTTTCTATGAACCCAAACGCCGCTATTGGGATAAGGGAACGATCAACGATACGGCTTCCCTTTCCATGCATGACGCTGCCATTCGACGTGAAGGAACCGATTGCACGCTCGTGGCACACGGTCCAAGCCTGGCGACGGCGCTTGCTGCCGCTGAGGCGGCCGCAGAAGACGGGGTCTCGGTCGGCGTAGTAGACCTGCGCAGCATTGCTCCGCTTGATATGGCCACGCTGCGCAAGGCAGCGGCAACATCGCATCGGCTTGTCGTTGTTCATGAGGCTTCAACGTTCCTCGGAATCGGCGCCGAGATTGCGGCCCAAATTACTCAGGACTGTTTTTACGATCTGGAGGCCCCCGTCCTTCGTGTCGGCTCATACAACCTCCCCTACCCGCCAGCGCACATGGAAAACCAATTTCTGCCCGACGTTGACCGTGTGCTGGAAGCGATCGATGCCAGCCTTAACTACTAGGAGACCTCAGTGATTGATTTCAAGCTTCCAGATGTGGGGGAGGGCCTAACTGAGGCGGAAATCTTGGCCTGGCACGTCACCGTTGGCGCCGAGGTAGCTGTCAACCAGACGTTGGTCGAGATCGAGACTGCCAAGTCCGTTGTGGAGTTGCCGTCGCCAGTCAATGGCGTGATTAAGGCGATTCACATTGAACCAGGCGTGACAGTTGGCGTAGGAACGGTGATCGTAACAATCGTTGATCCATTGGCGTCGACGGCGACTTCAGTCCTTGATCACCCGTCCATGGAGGACACGGCAGATGTTTCTACAACTGAAGAGCAACCTCTCGTACTTGTAGGCACCGGGCCAAAGCCAGCCGTCGCCAGAACGGTCCGACTCGGAAAATCTCGTTCTTTGTCACAGGTGACCGAGATGGCGCCAGTCCCGCAGGCGATCCGTGCAAAGCCACCAGTTCGCGCTTTGGCCAGAAAACTGGGGGTGGACCTGTCCAAAGTCAGACCATCATCGGGCGACATTATCAGCCGGAGCGATGTTGAACTAGCTTCCCGGCCCGAATCAACCGCCGGATCCGGCTCAGAAGGACACAACCACCGTCGCGAGGTACGCATCCCTATAAAGGGTGTCCGCAGGGCGACTGCTGCCGCCATGGTTCAGTCCGCCTTCACGGCCCCGCACGTGACTGAGTTCCTCACCATTGATGTGACGATGACGATGGATCTGCTTGACCGGCTCAAAGCAGACCACGCATGGAGAGGTGTGCGGCTCACCCCGCTGGTACTTGTCGCGCGGGCGCTCCTTCTAACCATCCGCCGTTTCCCCGGGATCAACGCCCGTTGGGACGAGGGCGCCCAGGAAATCGTGCTGCCCGATTACGTGAATCTCGGTCTGGCCGCTGCAACACCGCGGGGACTGATTGTGCCAAACGTCAAGGAGGCCCAAGACCTGACCCTCCTCGAGTTAGCCAATGAAATTGAGACGCTCGTTGCTACAGCGCGAGCTGGCAAATCCACCCCTGAGCAGATGTCGAAGGGGACGATCACCATCACGAATATCGGTGCACTTGGAGTGGATACAGGGACGCCCATCCTCAACACTGGCGAAGCCGCCATCCTGGCGTTCGGAAACGTTCGAGACATGCCATGGGTTGTCGACGGGTGTGTCGTACCACGGAAAGTTACCCAGCTGGCACTCTCATTTGATCATCGACTCGTCGACGGCGAATTGGGATCAAAGGTGCTAAGCACCCTCGGTCGCCTGCTGACCGACCCGAGCGAAGCGTTTACCCTCTCATGATCGAGACACGCCTACCCGTTGCACACGAGCAAGATCTAGATGATCCTCAGCTCCTGGAGATAACCATATTTGCCGCTCCGGTCCTGAACGTGCTCAATCGAATCCTTCTGCAACTCAACCGTCGGCAGGTCGACGTTCGGCAAATCATGGCAGATTTCGTAGAACCTGATGCCAGCGAATTCAAGGGGTCGGAGGAGATGTTGCTGCGCGTGTCACTGATTGCCTACATCCCCAACGATGCCGAGCTCGAACAGATCAGGAAACTGTTCGACAGAATTGTCGACGTCTATAAAGTTCATCAAGCCGTCCCGGCCTGATCTCACAAATCACCAGCTCCGTCGGGGTTATAGTGCGCTGTGACCAGTGCGCGAGGGTGGGTCACTTTCATTTGAACTACCCCGGCCAAGCCATCTGGAAGTGGTGTAGGCGGGGTGTATTGAGGGATCCCAGGGCATCTCCAAGCATGTTTTTTCAACCGGCGCCGGGACCGCGTCCAAGGCCGGTGTCTCAAGCTCCGCATCGGGGCGAGATGGCCAAGGGCGGCCTGAGAGCGCCCATCGAGAAATCGTAGGACTACCTAGTAGATACTTGGATGTCCAAGTATCTTTTGTGAAAACGTCTAATTTACGCGGAAGCGGAGGAACGGTTCCATGAAAATCATTGTCTTGGTGAAGCATGTGCCGGACACAAGCGAAGAGCGACTGCTCGATCCGTCAACCGGGCTCTTGGACCGGTCGGCCAGCGAAAGCATTGTCGACGAAATCAACGAGCGCGCCCTTGAGGTTGCTTTGCGTCATAAGGACGGCGATAACAAGGGCGTTGAGGTCGTTGCCGTGACAATGGGCCCAGAGCAGGCTTCTCAAACTCTGCGTAAGGCATTGTCTATGGGAGCGGACTCGGCGGTGCATGTGGTTGACGGCAAGCTTTCCGGAGCTGACATGGCCCAGACCGCGGCTGTTCTCGCGACAGTGGCCCAGCGGACAGGCTTTGATTTGCTAATCGCCGGCAATGAGTCTACAGACGGACGTGGTGGAGCGGTTCCTTCAATGATCGCTGAGCATCTGGGCCTGCCCATATTGCCTTATCTCAACTCCGTTGAGCTTGAGAACCAACAAGTCACTGGCGAGATCAGCCTGGAAGACAGGCTCATGACCGTTCGAGCGTCGCTGCCCGCCGTCATCTCTGTTACCGAGCGAGTTGCTGAAGCAAGATTCCCTAGTTTCAAGGGCATCATGACGGCCAAACGCAAACCACTGATCACGATGTCCTTGGATGATCTCGCACTGGCACATACCGCGCCAGGCACGGTGGTAGTCGCAACATCCGCGCGCCCCGCGCGAACAGGTGGCAAGAAGATTCAGGACGACGGCCGCGCCGCAGCAGAGCTCGCCGAATACCTGACCGCCAGCCGCCTGATCTGAGCAAAGGAAATACATCACCATGTCGAATGTTTTGGCGCTTATCGAAGTGGCCTCTGACGGAACTATTGGAAGCAGCGCCACAAGTATCTTGGCAGCGGCCGACAAGCTCGGCACCCCGGTTGCCGTGGTCACTGTCAGGCCCGGGAACGGCAGTAACGTCACGGCTACACTCGGTGAGATGGGAGCTTCCCACGTATTTGTGGCCGAGAGTGAGCAAGTTGGCCAGGTGTTCGGCACGCTTGAGGTCGCCGCACTGAGTAGCGCCGCCAGCGTCTTTTCCCCTTTTGCGGTCGTTGCTGCGAATTCTGTGGAAGGCCGCACCGCAGCGGCCCGTTTCGCCGTCCGTGCAGGAGTCGGCCTACTTGCAGACGCCGTTGATGTTGAACTTCGCGATGAGACCCCCAGCGCTGCTCATTCAGTATTTGGGGGTTCATTCGATGTCCTAGCAACTTCCTCCGAAGTGCCGGCCATTATCACCTTGCGTCACGGCGCGGTGGATGACCGGGCACCGGCAAGGTTGCCGGAAGTGACCACTCTCGCGTTGAGCCCCGAAGACCGGAATCCCGCGTGGATAGAACATGTACACCGCGTCGACGCCGTGTCGGAACGCCCGTCGCTGCATGCTGCCTCAACTGTGGTCTCGGGTGGTCGAGGGCTTGGTTCTAAAGAGAACTTTGCACTTGTCGAACAGCTCGCTGATTGCCTCGGCGCTGCGGTAGGGGCCTCACGTGCCGCGGTTGATGCCGGCTATGTTCCCCAGTCCTACCAAGTTGGACAAACCGGGGTTTCGGTGTCTCCGCAGCTCTATATCGCGCTCGGTATATCGGGAGCCATTCAGCATCGGGCAGGTATGCAGTCCGCCCAAAGCATCGTAGCCATCAACGAAGACGAAGACGCTCCCATATTCGATGTTGCGGACTTCGGAATCGTCGGGGACGTATTCAGTGTCGTGCCACAGCTCATCTCAGCTATTGAGGAACGTCGAAGGTAGAAATTGGATCCCTTGCCAGGCGCTCCAGGGTTGGAAGAAAGGAACTCAGGATATGGCCAATAATGCAAAGACGGTCGCCATAACCAAGAGTAGAAAGACTAAGATTCTTCAGTCCCTGGTTTGCACAGTGGGCACTCTCTTGGTTGTGATGCTTCTAGCAGGGTGGTGCCGTTCCCTGCCATCCGTGGAATCCTTCCTCGTTATTTACCCCGGCCAAGTGGAGTTGCCGACAACCGCCCCGGTAGGCCTCCCCTGGTGGCTAGGCTGGCAGCACTCTCTAAACGCATTCCTCATGGTGCTGATCGTCCGTTCTGGCTGGCAAGTTAGGACCGCTACCCGGCCGAAGGCCCATTGGACCCGCAACAACAAGGGATTCATCCGCTCAAAGAATCCCCCGCAGAAAATCAGTCTCGATCTCTGGCTGCATCTGACATTGGATGTGCTCTGGTTCCTCAACGGGATCGTCTTTGTGGCACTGCTTTGTGTCACAGGTCAGTGGATGCGCATCGTACCGACGAGCGGGGACGTAGTCCCGAACGCAGTCTCCGCCGCACTTCAATATGCATCCCTCGACTGGCCGACCGAGAACGGTTGGGTCAACTACAACAGCCTTCAGGTCATCGCCTACTTCGCTACTGTGTTTGTCGCCTCTCCCCTGGCCGTGGTGACTGGACTCCGCATGTCCAAAGCATGGCCCAAAACAACGAAAGGGCTCAATCGCTTCTACCGGGTTGAAGTTGCGAGAGCCGTGCATTTCCCGGTGATGACCTATTTCGTGCTTTTCATCGTCGTTCATGTCGGATTGGTGTTCGCCACAGGAGCTCTGCGAAACCTGAATCATATGTATGCGGCCCGAGACGACGGCGACTGGGCCGGTTTCTGGATCTTCGCAGCGTCAATTGCGGTGATCGCCGCGGCATGGATGCTCGCCCGGCCCCTATTCCTCCGCCCCATCGCAGCCCTCCTGGGCAACGTCTCCCGCTAGCTAGGAAGTAGAGACTTCCACTTAGTTCTGTCCGGACCACCATGCCGGATTTCGAAAGGAATACTCATGTTTGAACTCAGCGAGGATCAACACTCCCTCATCCAAATGGTGCGCGAATTCACGGCTGAGGCCTTAGCACCAAACGCCGCAAAGTGGGACGAGACCAAACATTTCCCCGTCGACGTGCTCGCGGAGGCCGGTTCCCTCGGGATGGGCGGAATTTACGCCGCCGAAGAGTTTGGCGGATCGGGACTATCACGCTCGGATGCTGTGCTGGTGTTCGAAGAACTGGCAAAAGGGGACACAACCATCGCCGCCTACATGTCCATCCACAACATGGTGGTGTGGATGATCGATGCTTTCGGCAACGATGAACAGCGCGCGAAATGGGTTCCGCAATTGGCGTCCATGCAATCCCTCGGCAGTTACTGCCTGACGGAACCCGGTGCGGGGTCAGATGCTGCTGCCATCAGCACACGTGCCGTCAAAGAGGGAGATTCTTATGTGATATCCGGAACCAAGCAATTCATTTCCGGGGCAGGCGCCTCGGAAATCTATGTCGTGATGGCCAGAACCTCAGACAACGGATCCCGGGGTATCAGTGCCATCGTTGTTCCAGCCGGAACTCCCGGACTGTCCTTCGGCCCTAACGAAAGGAAGATGGGGTGGAACGCCCAACCTACCCGTCAAGTGATCCTTGACAAGGTCACAGTCCCGATTTCCAATCGCCTGGGCGCGGAAGGTGATGGATTCGGTATTGCGATGAAGGGTCTCAACGGTGGCAGGCTAAACATGGGGGCGTGTTCACTGGGCGGCGGCCAATCCGCGTTGGACAAGACAGCGGCTTACCTTCACGAACGCTCGGCGTTTGGGGGGCCTCTCATCAATCAGCAGACACTTCTGTTCCGGCTGGCTGATATGGAAACCGACCTGCAGGCGGCGAGATCGCTGCTGTGGCGGGCCGCCGAGGCGTTGGACCGCGGCGCCCCGGATCTCGTCAAGTTGTGCGCAATGGCCAAGCAGGTAGCGACGGATGCCGGATTCCAGGCAGCCAACGAGGCGATTCAGCTGCACGGTGGATACGGGTACTTGGCTGAATACGGGTTGGAGCGAATCATGCGGGATCTGCGCGTTCACCAAATCCTGGAGGGAACGAACGAGATCATGCGTCTAGTCGTCGGTCGCACTGTAGCGGGGGCCTAGGAGTGTACCGCAACGAAGTTCTTGTTCGGCGCGATGGAAGCTTGGGCAGAATCATTCTGAACCGTCCCAAGGCCCTGAATGCTTTGACGCATGGAATGGTCACCGCTATCGCCGCCGCACTGAAAGACTGGATTGAGGACGAGACCGTACGCACCGTCATGCTTTCGGGGGCGGGGGAGAGGGGACTGTGCGCAGGAGGCGACATCGTCGCAATATATCGCGACGCACTCCAAGGCGGCACCGAAACGGCCAGTTTCTGGGCCGACGAATATCGGCTCAACGCGCTAATCGCCAGTTATCCAAAGCCAATTGTTGCCCTGATGGACGGGATCGTTCTCGGTGGTGGTGTCGGTGTGTCCGCCCATGCCTCAATAAGGGTTGTAACCGAAAGGACGAAGCTGGGAATGCCCGAAGTTGGCATTGGGTTCATCCCGGACGTCGGAGGAACCTGGCTGCTGTCCCACGCGCCCGGCGAGCGGGGAACCCACATGGCCCTAACGGCTGGCACCGTCTCCGGTCCTGACGCCATCGCCTGTGGCCTGGCCGATCATTTCGTGGACGCGGGCGATCTTCCCATGCTATCCCATGCTCTTTCTCAGAGTGATGCCCACGAAGCAGTGCGGTCGATCGAACGAAGCTGGTTTCCAGCCTCGGACCTAGCCGCAAGTGCCGCGTGGATCGACTCGTGCTACGCGTTCGACCGTGCGGAGGAGATCGTCGAGGCACTGCTTGGGTCCGATGTACCTGCCGCCCGCGAAGCAGCCGAACGCATCCAGACCAAATCGCCGACCGCGTTGAAGGTAACTCTGGCATCTCTGCGGCGTGCCCGGGGCATGGATTCCTTGGAAGCCGTTTTGGACCAGGAATACCGGGTATCGCTGCGTGCCTTGGTCTCCGCAGACTTCACTGAAGGCATCAGGGCCCAGGTCATAGAGAAGGATCGAACTCCCTCCTGGTCCACGCCAAGACTCGAGCATGTAACGCCACATGATGTTGAACAATACTTTGCCGACCTAGGCCCGCGTGAGTTGGGACTGTCGAGACAACTAGAAATGAGGAGCTGAGCAGATGAGCAAGACTGTCGCCTTTATCGGACTGGGCCATATGGGAGGACCAATGGCCGCGAATTTGGCCGGGGCTGGCTATGACGTGCGCGGGTTTGATCTCGTGCCTCAGGCTCTCCAAACCGCGCAAGCACTGGGAATTGCGGTCTCCCTTTCTGCGGCAGATGCCGCCCGCGGCGCTGACGTTGTGATAACGATGCTCCCAGCGGGAAAGCATGTGCTCGACGTTTATCGCGGGCCCGAAGGACTACTCGCGGCTGCTACGCCTGGAGCACTATTCCTCGACTGCTCCACTATTGCAGTCGACGACGCTCAACTTGTGCACAACCTTGCACAGATGGCCGGCCATCGGGCTTTGGACGCTCCTGTCTCAGGCGGCACGGCTGGTGCCGAGGCCGGCACCCTGACTTTCATGGCCGGTGGGAGCATGGCCGATTTCGACGAGGCGAAGCCGCTGCTGGAAGCCATGGGCAAACGAATTGTCCATTGCGGCGGACCGGGCGCGGGCCAGGCCGCGAAAGTCTGCAACAACATGATCCTGGGCATCAGCATGATCGCCGTTTCTGAGGCCTTTGTCCTGGGTGAGCGCCTAGGCCTGTCCCACCAAGCTCTGTTTGATGTCGCAGCAAACGCCTCCGGGCAGTGCTGGGCATTGACAACTAACTGTCCTGTGCCTGGCCCCGTTCCATCGAGTCCGGCCAACCAGGGTTTCATGCCAGGCTTCGCGGGCTCATTGATGTCAAAAGACCTCGGTCTTGCGGTTCACGCACTTAAGTCTGCAGGCGTCCAAGGCCGGATGGGCGTGCTAGCAGCGGAAATTTACCGTCACTTCGCTGCGGGCGAGGGTAGCAGTAAAGACTTCTCCGGCATCATCGATGAAATTCGGGTCCGATCAAATGAGGAAGTGAACCAAACGGTATGACCGAGTATCAACGCATTCTCGTGCAACAGCAGGGACGCGTTGGCGTCATCACGTTGAACCGCCCGGAGGCTCTGAATGCTCTTGACTCCATGATGGGCGTCGAAATTCTTCGTGCTGCACAAGCTTTCGATCAGGACCCAGGTGTCGGAGCAATCATCATCACGGGTTCGAACCGCGCCTTCGCGGCGGGAGCGGACATCAAAGAGATGGCACCGCAAACCTACATGGACATGTACACGCAGAAGTTCTTCTCCGAGTGGGATGAGCTGGCGAAAGTTCGGATCCCGCTCATCGCAGCAGTGGCAGGTCACGCACTTGGCGGCGGATGTGAGCTAGCAATGATCGCCGACTTCATCATCGCAGCCGACAACGCCAAGTTCGGTCAGCCGGAAATCAAACTTGGCGTCATTCCCGCCATGGGTGGCACCCAACGGCTAACCAGGGCCGTGGGTAAGGCCAAGGCCATGGAAATGGTACTCACTGGACGAATCATGGGCGCCGACGAAGCACAACTGTCTGGACTCGTGGCGCGTGTTGTGCCTGCGGCTGAACTTCTGGCGGAGGCATTGGCAGCCGCTGAATCGATAGCTAGCATGTCGAACCCGGTGGTGTTGATGGCTAAAGAAGCTGTCAACGCTGCCTTCGAGATGTCCCTCGCCGAAGGCGTGAACACCGAGCGCCGTCTTGCCCATTCATGCTTTCCGACCGAGGACCAAAAAGAGGGAATGCAGGCCTTCGTTGCCAAACGTTCTCCCGTATTTAGCCACCGATGAGGCCCGTCCATTACGCCATCGCTGCCTGTTGGACTGGTTCACCCGAAAACTTAAACATGAGGAAGCATGACCGAAACAATGACAAATAGTCCCATTGAGGAAATTCTCAAGGGTGCAGAGCTCTTGATGTGGATCGACGGCGAACGGACACAGGCCCGTAGCGGGCAATGGCGCGATGTCAGGAACCCGGCTGTACGCGAGCAAACCATCGCTAAGGTACCAGCCGCCGGAACCGAGGACGTCGACAATGCAGTCGCATCCGCTCGCAAAGCCTTCCCCGGTTGGCGGTCGTTGCACTTCACTGAGCGTGCCAGGGCCCTGGCCCGGATCGCCGACGACATCGAGGCCCGCTCAGAAGAATTTGCCCGGTTAACAGCTCTCGATACTGGCAACGCTCTACGAACCCAAGCGCGACCCGAGGTGGCCAGTTTGGTATCCCTTTTCCGCTACTTTGCGGGTGTGGCGGGTGAAGTCAAGGGCACGACCCTGCCGGCGGGAGACAATCAGCTCCAGTACACCAGGCTTGAGCCGCTCGGTGTTGTTGCCTGTATCTTGCCGTGGAACTCACCTCTGATGATTGCCGGATTTAAGGTTCCTGCGGCGCTGGCCGCAGGTAACACAGTCATATTGAAGGCTGCCGATGACGCTCCGTTGACGATCCTGCTGCTTGCCGCGATCTGCAACAAGCACCTGCCCGCAGGCGTGCTCAACGCCCTCACCGGCCGCGGGTCGGTGATCGGCCAAGCGCTTTCTGCACATCCAGGCGTAAATAAAGTCTCGTTTACGGGTTCTACTGAAGTGGGCCGCGGTGTGGCACAACAGGCAGGTGAAAGACTAGCCCATGTATCCCTTGAGCTTGGGGGAAAGAACCCATCCATCGTCTTTCCGGACGCTGTAGATGACGACCTTGTCGACGGCCTTCTGGCCGCCTCACGTTTTACGCGCCAAGGTCAGAGCTGCACCGCCGGTTCACGACTGTTTCTTCACGAAGATGTATACGAGGAGGTCCTTGATCGGCTTGTGGCGCGCCTTAGCCAGCTGAAGGTTGGCGACCCACTTGATGAGAACACGGACATGGGGGCCATCATAAACGCTGGACAGTTCCGGGAGATTGCCACATACCTGCATGAAGGTAGAAACCATCCGGAGTTGGCCGTGTCACTGGGGGGTGATTTACCAACGTCCGGGCCGCTGACCGAGGGCTATTTCCATCTCCCAACTGTATTCAGTGGCGCGCGCAACGATTTCCGGCTGGCCCGGGAGGAGATCTTCGGCCCCGTCCTCGTAGCTATTCCTTGGAAGAAAGTCGACGAGGTCGTGGCCATGGCCAATGACTCTCACTTCGGCCTTGCCGCGTACATCTGGAGCCACAACCTTGAAAGCGCACTCAAGACAGCTCATCGCGTTGAAGCGGGCTGGGTGCAGATCAACCAAGGAGGAGGCCAGGTCGTCGGTCAATCATACGGCGGTTACAAACAGAGTGGTATCGGCCGCGAGGTGTCCTTGGAGGGCATGCTTGCCGGGTTCACCCAGACTAAGCAAATCAACGTAAGGCTGGGTGTCTAAAGTGGAAAACACCGTTGCCCCACTTTCAGGTGTTATCGTCGTCGACCTCAGCCGCGCCCTGGCGGGGCCCTTTGCAACGGCACTCTTAGCCGACATGGGGGCCACAATCATCAAAGTAGAGAGCATCAAGGGTGGAGACTCAAGCAGGTCGTGGCCACCCTTTGAGGACAAGCACAGCCTGTATTTTGATAGCGCCAACCGCGGTAAGTCCTCGATTGCCGTGGATTTCTACAGCGACAAAGGGAAGTCCCTGCTGCGTCAGCTGATCGACGAAGCGGATGTGCTTATCGAGAACTTTCGCCCTGGAGTCTTGGCAGAAATGGGATTTGATCCCAAGGAACTACGTTCTGAACGACCCGAATTGATCATTGCGTCTGTGAGCGGATTCGGCTCCACGGGCCCGCTGAGCCAGGCGGCGGGACTGGACCAAGTGGCCCAGGGTATGACCGGACTGATGTCGGTTACCGGCATGGACGCAGACACCATGTGTCGTGCCGGACTTCCCGTTATAGACATCTTTGCCGGCGTCTTTACGGCCTTTGGAGTCGCCACAGCCCTGGCGAGCCGGGAACGCAGGGGAATCGGCATGGAAGTGTCGACTTCCCTCCTTGAAGCAGGGCTTGCAATTTCCGCATTCCAGGGCCAGCGGTTTCTAAGTCTTGGCGAGGTGCCACAGCCTCAGGGCAACGATCATCCAGTGCTTTCACCATATGGCGTCTTCAAGACAGCAGACATTCCGGTGATCATCGCAGTAGGTACCGACAAACAATGGCGGCAGCTATGCGCCCTGCTTAACGCCCCGGAATTGGCCGATGAACCCCACTTTGCGACCGGCGTGGCCCGTGCAGCCAATAGAGAATCCCTACAACTTCAAATCGAAGAATTACTAGCCTGTGAGTCGGGTTTGAAATGGATCCAAGACTTCCGAATGGCAGGAATTCCCACGGGACCCATCTATAACTACCGCCAAGTTTTCGAGGACGCCCAGATACGAGAACTCGATATGGTCAAGCGCCTGCGTCGCAGCGATGGGAGCGAGCTGCCTCTGTTGCGGGGTCCTTTGTCAGTCAACGGAGAAGCGACGCCGGTACGTAAGGCGCCGCCAGCCCTCGGAGAGGATACCCGTCGGGTCTTGTCTGGTTTGCAACTCTCCGAGGAGCAGATCGAAGGACTGATTCACGCAGGGATCGTTCATCAAGCAGCTGTCGGCGAAGCGGTACAGGCATGAGCAGGGAGCGGAAAGTGCCCCCGGCAGGGTCTCTTCGAGTCGAATACGACGGGGAAATAGCAACGATCGTTCTCGACAATGAACGCCAGCGCAACGCCATGTCGAAGACGATGTGGCAGCAGTTCGCGCCGCTGCTGGCCGAACTTGGTGCTGATGAAACCGTGAAAGTCGTCGTGGTGCGTGGAGCTGGGAACAACTTTTCCGCCGGCGCTGACCTCACTGACCTCAAAGAAATCCTGCATGACCCGGCAACAGGTCGACACGATGGCGGTCACCTCACGGCAGGAGAAGAGGTACTGGCTAGATTTCACAAACCTACGATCGCCGCTATTGACGGATACTGCATGGGCGGCGGGTGGCAGATCGCGGGAGCCTGCGACATACGCGTAGCCTCAGACCGCGCTGTCCTTGGCATAACCCCGGCAAAAGTGGGCATCATTTACCCGCTGTCGGGAATTGAACGACTCGTCCGTCTGGCGGGACCTGCAACAGCAAAGTACCTGCTATTCAGTGGAGATTTCGTGACGGCCGCGGAAGCCCTGGATCTAGGCCTTCTGTCTAAGGTCGTGCCACAGGGGGAGTTTTGTACCCAGGTCACCGGTCTCGCGCAGCGTCTAGCATCACGCTCACAGCTATCAATCCAGGCGATGAAAGAAATTGTCGACGTCATAGCAGAACAAAGCGGCAACCTGACGGAAATCAACGAAGCTTGGCAGCGAGAAATGGCCACCAGCGGGGAACCAGAGATCGGCATTGAGGCCTTCTTGGCAAAGCAGGTCCCGAACTTCAAATGGGCCAGGCCTCTTACCGCAGTCTTGTCCTCACGCCACGGTCATGACACCCAGCCGAGCACCTACCTGCGGCGGTAGTCGAAATGGTTCTGACGGGGCTCTTCGTCGTCAAATAGCCGGCACCCAGACGAGAACCTGTCAAAGCTTTCGAAGCAATCCCGAAAAGCCAGTGCGGCAGGCACCCGTGCATTCAAATCTTTGGATGCGGCTACAGTGACGCGACGACCGGCCTCCGAAATCTGGACAAAAGGGGAGCCCTTCCATTGGTCGGAGGGGCTCCCGCTTCCTCTAGACGCTGTCGCGTCCCCCTGGCCCGTGCCAGCGATGCCTCATCCAGGCTGGGTTTCCCGCCTGTGGTCTTGACGAAACGAGGGGTCCGGGCCGTCTTCTGTCCCTCGATGACCTCGCGGGCCCGGTTCTCCTGGGCGGTGAGGGTGGCGGCGTTCGATGGACTGCAGATCCAATGGCTTCTGGATCCCACGGTCGACATGGCCTCCACGATCGCCCTCCTCGACCCCTTGATCGGGAACGCCGCAGCGACTCCCATCCATCGCGGCGACCCGGAAAACACGGAGACCAATTCACCCGCCTTGGGTGAAAAACGTCACGTTCAGGCTGATGCTTGCTCTCTCCAGTGCCTGCTGCGGCAGGCCGCCAACCAAAACCTGTCGTCGACCGCCGCTTCGTAGTCTCGCATCTGGCCCCATCCACATGGAGGCAGAATCCGTTGACTAGGGGTCCTGGCAGGTCGGGTTACCTGGTCATTTCTGATCGACAGGAAATGGGAGTATCGACCTATGTTAACGTAGCATCCGCCATCGCCAGTTCCGCTCCGCGCTTGGATGTTCGTTTACCGGTCATCTACGGTCATTGCAACCGGCTCACCTTTAACTCACCTGAATCAACTGCAAAACGACAAATCATCGCCTGTCGTTGACTGCAAAAACCCCTAGAATTCGGGGAAGCGACCAGATTCCAGGCCCGCAGGGGCGCTCGCAACTAAAGCTGGGATTACACGCTTTCCAAGGATGATTGACGGACGTCTTGTATCCCTATGGGTCCGAGGCGTCTCGACGGTCGCGTTCTCGTGTCGGGAAGGAGCAGCGGAGCGAAGCGAGTCGGCGATTCTCACAAGCATGTGTTGAACCTCTGGGGTTGAAAAGTCGTGCTAACCATTAGTTACGAGACGTTGAGCGTTATGACGAAGCTGATCGCATTTACGCGGGTATCGACCCGAACACTTCGATGGCATGATCGGCGGCACTGTCCGCCACACGTTTACCCCACGGAAATGATGAAAAACGCTGACATGTCAGAGGCTCAGCATCGCAGAGAAAACCGCTAGATTCCGAGAATTCTCAAGCCAACACAAGCCTTTGGCGGACGCGAAATATGCCCTTCCATGAGAAGAGGTCAGGAGTTCGAGTCTCCTTTTCTCAAGCCTCTTTGGTACTGATTTGGTACCATGGGGTATGGCTATGAATTTACGTGTTCCCGAAGACCTCGACCGCCGTCTCGATGAGCTTGCCGCCGAGGAGCATACGTCCAAGTCCGCGCTGCTTCTCCAGGGAGCCGAGCTGGTCCTGCAACGGCACGGCCGCCGTCGCGAGATCAGTGAGGGTCTGGATTTCGTGATGAGCCATGACGCGGAGCTG
>NZ_JBYSXD010000031.1:0-53747 GCF_058781865.1 Arthrobacter sp. FW306-1B-F12A | reverse complement strand
TCCGACTGGACTTGAACCAGTAACCCTTCGATTAACAGTCGAATGCTCTGCCAATTGAGCTACGGAGGAATGAAGCGTGTACAAGCCTAACAAAGGGCTGCCGGGAAACGAAATCGGCGCCAGGGCGGCCCTCAGCTGTCCATGCGGAGCGCGCGGCGCTGCATTTCCAGCTGCATGAGTTCCCGGTTGAGGCGCTGGAACTCCTCAGGCTGGGCCGAGGCGTCCAGACGCTGCAATTGGCCCATCTTGTCCGCCTTGACCCTGGTGATCTGCAGCTCGAAAAGCCGGGCCAAAATGTCGCGGCAATAGCGCTGAAGCGCTTCGGGCGTGCTGGCCGGCAGTGGGACGACGGCAAGCTCGGAGACCAGGCCTTGGAGCGGTTCCGGAACCTCCTGGCGAATCCCTTCCACCCAGGCCACAGGGTCTCCCGCGTGTGCCAGCCCGGCGGCCCGGATGGCGGTGTGCACGGCTGAGTAGGCCGGAGTGACGAAATGGGACGCTTCAAACCGTTCCCATGCTCCGCCGCTAAGCGCAGCTTCGCCACCCAGTACGGCCGGGTTCTGGATGACCACTTCGAGGGCCTGCCGTTCCATGGCGGCAATGGGATCCCGCGGATCCGGGCGCATGAACGCGATGGGAGCGTTCGACGGCGGTGCTGCCGCCGGCTGGCCGGACTGGCCCGGCGCTGCGCCTTGCCCGTGCCCCGGGGTTCCTGGAGTGCCTGCAGATCCCGCAGTTCCTGTATTGCCCGCCGCGCCGGAAGCAGCGCGTTTGGCGGCCAAGCCCACGGCCCGGCTGACTTCCTCGATGGGCATGCCGAGCCAGCCTGCCAGCTCGCGGACATAGGCGGGACGGATACCGGAATCACGAATCTGCGCCACGACGGGGGCCGATTCCCGCAGGGCGGCGACCCGGCCTTCCACGGTGTCCAGGTTGTGGCGTTTGAGTGAGGCCCGGATGGCGAATTCAAAGAGGGGCCGACGGGTGCCGATCAGGTCCCGGACAGCCGCGTCGCCCTTAAGCTGGCGAAGATCACAGGGGTCCGCTCCGCTCGGTTCCACGGCCACGTACGTCTGCGCGACGAAACGCTGGTCTTCTTCAAAGGCGCGCAATGCGGCCTTCTGCCCGGCGGCGTCGCCGTCGAAGGTGAAGATGACCTCTCCCCCGGTGCCGTCGTCGGACAGCAAGCGGCGGGCGATCTTGATGTGGTCCGTACCGAAGGCCGTACCGCACGTGGCCACAGCGGTACCGACGCCGGCAAGGTGGCAGGCCATGACGTCCGTGTACCCCTCCACCACCACCAGTTGCCGGTCTTTGGCGATGTTCCGCTTGGCGAGGTCGATGCCGTAGAGGACTTGGGACTTCTTGTAGAGCACGGTCTCCGGAGTGTTCAGGTACTTCGGTCCTTGGTCGTCCTCGTAGAGCTTGCGGGCGCCGAATCCGATGGTGTCGCCGGCGATGTCCCGGATGGGCCAGATGAGCCGGCCCCGGAAGCGGTCGTAAATGCCCCGGTTGCCTTCGGAAAACATCCCCGTCAGCTTCAATTCGGCGTCCGTGAACCCGCGTCCGCGCAGGTGCTTCAGCAGCGAGTCCCAACCCTGGGGCGCGTAGCCGACGCCGAACTGTTCGGCCGCGGTCCGATCGAAGCCGCGGCCGTGGAGGAAGTTGCGGCCCTCTGCGGCACCTGCCGTGAGCAGTTGGGCACGGAAGAATTCGTCGGCGATCTTGTGGGCATCCAGCAGCCGTTGGCGCTTGCCGACCTCTTCGCGGTTGGGACCCGTGCCGCCGTCTTCATAGCGGAGCTCGTAGCCGATCCGGGCTGCGAGCTTTTCCACGGCTTCGTGGAAGGAGCTGTGGTCCATTTTCTGGACGAAGGAGATGGCATCGCCGTCTTCGCCGCAGCCGAAGCAATGGTACCGGCCCACTTGCGGACGGACGGTGAACGACGGCGAGCGCTCGTCGTGGAAGGGACACAGGCCTTTGAAGGTCCCCAAGCCGGCGCCCTTGAGGGTGACGTAGCCGTCCACTACTTCCTTGATATCGGTGCGCTGGCGTACTTCGTCGATATCTTCACGTTTGATCAGGCCAGCCACGTCACCATCCTAGTCGCTCCGCCCGGTCAGCCGCGGGCCGCCGTCGGGCTACCAGAGCGAGGGGAGGCTGCCCACGAGGCGTTCGTACATCGCCAGCGCCGAAGCGTCCGTCAGGGACGCCACCTGGTCGATGACAACGCGAAGCCGGGCGCCGTCGTCGGGGGCGTCCCGCCAATCCGCGGCGAACATCGGTTCCAGATGCCGGTCTCCGCTCGCGTTGAGCACGCCGACGAGGGCGTGCAGGACTTCGCGCTGGCGCTCATAGACGGGCTGCCGATGGTCGGTGGAGATCACGAACGTCGTGGCAAGGCCCTTCATGGCCGCGATCTCGGTGACGGTTTCCTCGGGGACCATGAGTTCCGCAGCGTACCGGGTGAGGTGGTCCGGGCCGAAATGCGCCCTCGTGGTCTCCAAGGCACTCTGGCAGAACCGGCCGATCAACTGGCTGGTCATGTCCTTCAGCGCGGCCATCGACTTGCGGCTGCCGTCGGCTTCGCGGACCCACACGCTCGTGGCTTCGAGGCGTGCCAGTGCGGCGTCGATTTCAGCGGGATCGTTGTGGGGCAAGTACCACTGCTTGGTGTAGCCCACCACGCGGGCCCGGTGGTCCGGATTGTCCAGCCACTTCAGCTGGAAATGGCCGGCAACAATGGCGTCCTCGACGTCGTGGACGGAGTACGAAATATCGTCGGCCAGGTCCATGACCTGGGCCTCGATGCAGGAACGGTTCCCCGGCGCTCCGTCACGAAGCCAGGCAAACACGGGCAGATCGTCCTCGTAAGCGCCGAATTTGCTGCTCCGCTGTCCGTGGATGACGGGGGCATCGACGGCGGACCACGGATACTTGGACGCGGCGTCAAGGCTGGCCCGGGTCAGGTTCAGGCCCGCGGGCCGGCCGTCGGGGGCAAGGACCTTGGGTTCAAGCCGGGTCAGCAGGCGCAGGGTCTGGGCGTTGCCTTCGAAGCCACCGATTCCATGGGCGACCTCGTTGAGCGCCGATTCCCCGTTGTGCCCGAAAGGCGGATGGCCAAGATCGTGGCTCAGGCACGCCGTGTCCACAACATCCGGATCGCAACCGAGAGCGCGGCCCAATTCGCGGCCCACCTGGGCCACTTCAAGGCTGTGCGTCAACCGGGTGCGCACGAAGTCATCGGTATCCGGGGCCACCACTTGGGTCTTGGCCCCGAGCCGCCGGAGGGCTGACGAATGCAGCACCCGTGCCCGGTCCCGCTCGAAGTCCGAGCGGTAGGTATTCTTCCGGGGTTCCTGGACCCAGCGTGCCGAGTCGGCCTCCACATAGCCTGGAATGCCCGTTGCGTTTTCGGCCGGGCGTGCTGCAGACATCGCTTCAGTTCCCATGGGTATCTGCCTCCTCCGCTTGCCGTGCACCGGCGTCTCTTCAGCCCGTGCCTATGCAGCCAGTTTTCCACGACTCGGGCCGTGCGCGTGCACGCGCCGGTCCGGGCCGCGCTTTAGCCGCCTGAGACGTCGAGTTCGGCTGCGGCGATATCGCGCGTCTGGTCCGCGTCCATCTGCCGGCTGAGAAGCCAATCCTTGGGCAACGCCGGCTTTTTGGGGGAACCTGCGCGTCCGCGCGGGCCTTCCGAATCGATGCCTGGGTACGGCAGGTCCATGTCCAGCTGGTCCAGCAGCTCGCGCAGGACCTCGAGCGTCGGCACCGTGGCCAGTTTGGCACGCAGCTCCCCTCCCACCACGTAGCCCTTGAAGTACCAGGCCATGTGCTTGCGGATCTCACGCAGCGCCTTGTACTCGTCGTTGCCGAAGGTTTCGATCATGAGCTCGGCGTGGCGGTAGACGCCCTCGGCTACTTCGCGCAGCCCCGGACGGTGGCGCTGGTCGCTTCCCTCAAACGCGGCTTGGAGGTCGCCGAAGAGCCACGGGCGACCTTGGCAACCGCGGCCCACTACGACGCCGTCGATCCCGGTTTCGCGCACCATGCGGACGGCGTCTTCGGCGGACCAGATATCCCCGTTGCCCAGGACGGGAATGTCCGGGAGGGCTTCGCGCAGGCGTGCGATGGCGGACCAGTCGGCCTGACCGGAGTAGAACTGAGCGGCCGTGCGGCCGTGGAGCGCGACGGCGGCAACGCCCGAATCGCGGGCGATCCGGCCGGCGTCGAGGTACGTGAGGTGGTCCTCGTCAATGCCCTTGCGCATCTTGATGGTCAGCGGGATGTCGCCCTTGGAGGCTTCCTTGACAGCGGTCTGGACGATCGAGGTGAAAAGGTCGATCTTCCAGGGGAGGGCGGATCCGCCGCCGCGCCGGGTGACCTTGGGCACGGGGCAGCCGAAGTTGAGGTCGATGTGGTCCGCCCGGTCTTCTTCGACGAGCATGCGCACTGCCTGGCCAACGGTGACGGGGTCCACGCCGTACAACTGCACGGAACGGACTTTTTCGTCGTCGTCATGGGAGATGATGCGCAACGATTCCGGAGTGCGCTCCACTAAGGCACGGGAGGTCACCATCTCCGCCACGTACAGGCCGCCGCCGTATTCACGGCACAGCCGACGGAAGGCCGAGTTGGTGATTCCGGCCATCGGGGCGAGGATCACGGGGGTGTCCACCGTGATCCGGCCGAGCTGCAGCGGGGGCAGTTCGAGCTTGGGCGAAGGGGGCGTTGCTACTACAGTCACCCGTCCATTGTCTCAAAGCGGGGCAAATCGACGGGACGGTCGAAGTCGTGCCTGGCCGCTAGAGCAGCCAGCCGTTGTCTTCGGCGATGCGCACGGCCTCGGCACGCGTCCGGCCGCCGGTCTTGGCCATCGCGGCGGACAGGTAGTTCCGGACGGTCCCTTCGGAAAGCATTGCCGACTTCGCGATGTCGGCTACCGTTCCGCCGTCGTACGCTGCCTTGAGCACCTCCCCCTCGCGTTCGGTCAAAGGGCTGTCTCCCGCGGTCAACGATTCCGCGGCAAGCACCGGGTCCACCACCCTGAGCCCTTGGTGTACGCGGCGTACCGCTTCGGCCAATTGCCGGGCGGGCGTGTCCTTGACGACGAATCCGGAGGCGCCGGCCTGCATGGCGCGCTTGAGGTAGCCGGGCCGTCCGAAGGTGGTCACCATGAGGACCCGGCAGGACGGCGCGGCCCGCCGCACGGCCGCTGCCGCGCTGATCCCGTCCAGGCCAGGCATCTCGACGTCGAGCATTGCCACGTCGGCGGAGTGCTCGACGACGGCGGCCGCCACCCCTGTCCCGTCGCCCAGTTCGGCGACCACCTCGATGTCCGGCTCCAGCCCCAGCAACGCGGCCAATGCTCCGCGCACGAGCGCCTGGTCGTCTGCGATCACCAATCGGATACTCATACCTCCACCGCCAATCTGAACCCTCCCAGGTCGCTCGGGCCAATGCTGACCGTTCCCCCGGCGGCACCCACGCGTTCGCGGATCCCGGCCAGTCCATTCCCGGAGCGGCCCCCGGAGGCCGGACCGACGCCGTCGTCCTCGACTAGAACGCTCGACGCCGTCAACCGGACGCGGCAGCGCGCGGCGCCGGAGTGCCGCACAACGTTGGTGACGCCTTCGCGCAGCACCCAGCCGAAGAGCTCCCGGTGACGCGCCGGAACCTGTTCGACGGTTCCCGGCAATTCGGCGTCGATCCCTGCCGATTCCAGGGCCGTCCGGGCGACTGCGAGTTCCGCCAGGACGTTGACGCCGCGGTAACCGGCCACCGTGGCGCGGACGTCGGCGAGCGCGCCACGGGCCAAGTCCTGCACCGCGGAGATCTCGGCGGCGGCCCGGTCGCGGGCCGGGTACTCGCCGGGGACGGTGTCCAGCATCCTGCCGGCCAATTCGGCCTTCACTGCTATGACGGTCAGGGAATGCCCCAGGATGTCGTGCATGTCCCGGGCGACGCGGCTACGCTCCGCCGCCACGGCTGCATCGGCCAGTTCAGTCTGCGCTTCCCGGAGCCGTGCGGTCTGCCTGATCAGCCGCGCGAAGGCGGACATCATGAGGCCGAGGGACACGATGATCCCGGCCTGGAGCAAGGCCTGCTCCCCGTTGCCCGTCACCAACTGGGTGGTGAAGGAAGCGAGGGCCAATCCGACGATGAGGAAGAAATCCGCGCGCGGCGGAAGGGACGTCATGGCGATGGCGCAGGCCAGGAACGTCCAGGTCCACAAGGCTTCCCGTCCGATGATGAGGATCATCAGCCCGTTCAGCGCCAGCAGGATGAAGACGGACACGATCCCCGCCCGGACGCCCAGGCGCCAACTGATCTGTGGCAGGAAGACGTAGGCCGCGAAGAACACGATCAGGGACGCCGACGCCGCCGTTTTCCAGGCCAGCGGCTCGTCCACGGACCACACGATGTTCCACGTCGGCCAGGCCCAGAGCAGGATGGAAAGTCCCGCGCCGATGAACCAGCCCCGCGGCCCAGGACCGCGGAACATGGCACCGCGGAACATGTTGCCGACGAGCATGTCCCTGAAGGAGGTTCGGCCTTGGCTGCTGGTCATGGTGCCCACCCTAGCGGCCTGTTCAGACACGTTTCGTGTCGCGGCGGAACGCCATCGCAGCCCCGGCCACGAAGATCGCGAGCCAGATGAGGACGTTGACGATCCACGCCCAGTCGAACTCGCCGGTGATGGGGCTCCGGGCCAATTGCCCGATCCCGTACGCGGGCGTGAACTTGGCGATGTTCCCGAAGGTCTCCCCCATGATCTCGATCGGCATGAACAGTCCACCGAGCATGGCAAGGATGGCCAGGGCCGGGCCGAGGATCTGCATGACGTTCTGGCTCGGCATAAGGTATCCGACGAACAAGCCCAGGGCCGCGAAGACCAGGGAACCCAGCCAAGCGACCAACCCCGCGGTCAGCCAGGTCTGGGCATCCATGGTGACACCGGCAAGGGCGCCGATGACGAACTGGGCCACGACGGCGACAAGGGACAGCGTGAGGGCGGCCATGGCTTTCACCGCGATGTACGCACCGGGCAGGAGGGGCGTGAGGCGAAGCTGGCGGCTCCACCCTTGGGCACGCTCCACCGCCACTTGGCTGCCGGCGCCCGTAGCTGCGGTCATCGCGGCATAGACCGTGAGGCTGATGAGGATGTACTGGCCGTAGCTGTGCCCGTTGGGCAGGAGCTTGTCCTTGTTGGAGAGGCCGAAAATGAAGAAGAAGACGGCCGGCATGAACACCGTGAACATGATGGTCCGGCGGTTCCGGAGCATCCGCTTGATTTCGATCCACAGGAACGTGCTGTTGACCCCGCCGGAGGACGCTTTCCGTTCCTGGAGGACTGTTGCCGCGCTCATACGAGGTCTCCTTCAAAAGTGATGCTCGTGGATTCCGGCACCGCATCGTCTCCGGTGAGGGCCACGAAGGCCTCCTCGAGGTTGTTGGCCGCCACTTCCACGTCGTGGGCGCCCGTGTTGTTGAGCAGGAAACGCACGACGGCGTCCGAGTCGCCCGTGCGGACGGTGAGGCGGCCGCCGTCGTAATCCATGCTTTCGACGGGCGGCATCCCGGCCAGGAGCACGCGCTCAGCCGCCGGAAGCGAAGCCTTGACGGTTCGGCCCGAGGCAAGGTTCTTGATCTGGGCGGCGGTGCCGTCCGCCACGATGCTGCCTTGCCGGACCAGCACAATCCTGTCCGCGTAGGCGTCGGCTTCTTCGAGGTAATGCGTGGCGAAGATGACGGTCCGTCCGTGCTGGGCGTCGGTCCTGATGGCGGTCCAGAAGTCGCGTCGGCCCGCCACATCCATGCCGGTGGTCGGCTCGTCCAGGATCAGCAAACCGGGATCGGAGACGAGGGCCATGGCGAAGCGCAGCCGCTGCTGCTGGCCACCGGAACACTTCTCCACCTTGCGGTCGGCGATCTCCAGGATGCCCGCCCGCGCCAGGACTTCGTCCACGGGCCGGGAGGAATCGAACATGGCAGCGTTGAGCTGCACGGTCTCGCGGACGCTGATGTCCCGCAGCAAGCCGCCGGTCTGCATCACGGCTGCCACCTGGCCGCGGGCGATGGCTCCCCGGGGAGTGTGGCCGAAGATGGAGACGCTACCCTGGTCCGGGGCGCTCAATCCGAGGATCATGTCGATCGTGGTGGTCTTGCCCGCCCCGTTGGGACCGAGGAACGCCACCACCTCCCCCGGCTGCACGGTGAGGTCCAGGCCGCGTACGGCGTGGACCTTCCCGAAGCTCTTGTGCAGTCCGGCGGCTTGGACGGCCGGCACACTCGCTGTTGTCATGACTCTCCTTGGCTTTGGTTTGCTCCACTACCCATCAAAGCCGGGATCCGTGTCCGGCGCCCGGGCGTGTGTCACCAATGAAGGATGACAAATGTCATCGGAGGCTAGCGGCGCTCGGCTTCCCTGCGTGCCCGCCTGGTCATGACGACGGCGGCAAGCTCGCCAGTATCGAAGGACTCGAAGGCATCGGTGGAACCGGCGTTTTCAAGCTCGCGGACCTTCCCGTCGTCGTCGAGAGCTGGCGCCGCATCCGCCGCGACGGCAGCCGCGAGCCGCCTCGGACCGGTCGCCTTCACCACCAGCACGGCGATCAAGGTGGTCACGGGGATGGCCAGCACCAGGCCGATGGAGCCCACCAGTGTACGGATGACTTCCTCGGACAACTCGGCACTCGTGAGGGCATCAACCAGCGGACGGTCGTACAGCATGACGATGATCAGGAGGGGTAGCGCTGCGCCGGCGTAGGCAAAGGCGATGGTGTAGACCGTGGAGGCGATGTGGTCCCGGCCGATCCCCATGGCCGAGGTGAACAGCTTTCGCGCGCCAGTCTCGGGTGCGAGCTCGTAGAGTTCCCACACGGCCGCGGACTGGGTGATCGTCACGTCGTTGAGCACTCCGAGCCCGGAAATGATCAGACCGCAGAGAATGATTCCGGAGAGCGAGATCTTGTCCGACATGTTCACCAGCGTGGCGCCCTCGCTGCTCGCGATCCCGGTCAGGTTGGCCGCATCCGTGGCCCAGGCCGCCAGCAGCGCCGTAATGCCGAGGCCGAAGATCGTACCCAGCAACGCGGTGGAGGTCTTGGCCGAGAATCCGTGGGCGAAATAGAGCACCCCCATCATGATGGCCGTGGAGCCGACCAAAGCCACGAGCAGCGGCGGCTTGCCTTCCACCAGTCCAGGAAGCATGAAGCTCACCATCACCACGTAGGCTCCGGCCAGCCCGAGGAGCGCCCTGAAGCCGCGCCAGCGCGCCACCGCAATGACCACCACGGCATACAGGATCGCCAGAAGTGCCATGGGAACGGTCCGCACGAAGTCGAGGAAAACGTACGACGGCGAGCCGTTGCCTGCCGCTGCGCCCTGCACCCCGGAGAGGTTCAGGTAGCGGATGCTGTCCCCCACTTTGACGCCGTGGGACTTGGCCACGTCCGGGTTGATGACCACTTTCACCGGGCTGCCGCCGTTATCCGGTTGCGTGGACGCGAAGGTGCATTGGGACCCCTGCGGCTGTGCGCCGCTGCTTTGGTTCGTGCCGTTCGTACTCGGCGCCTGCGTACCTTGCGTGCAGCTTTCCTGAGTAACCGCCTGGATCTTGCCCGTATCGAACGTCACCCCGGGAGCGGCCGTGTAGGGGCTCGCGAACGTGATGCCCTCTTTGCTCCCCGATGGCCACATGACCACCATGGCAACGATCGTGAGTACCGCGATCGGAGCCAGCACGGCCACGAGGAGCCAGTTGGCCCGCCTGCGTGACGCGAGCGCCGTCGGGCTTGGCTCGAAATGCTCTGCGTGTCCGTGTGAATGGCCGTGACCCATTAGCTGCAAAACCTCATGCCCACAAGCCTACGTGGGGCAGCGCTGTGTCCCACCCAACTAGCTCGCAGTTGGTGTCGTTATCAGCGCTCAAAACGACACCTACTGCTAGCCAGTTGGGCGCGGTTGATACGCGAGTGCTCAGGCGGGTTTGATGTTTTGGTTGACGTGGAAGAGGTTTCCTGGATCGTACTTGCCCTTGATGGCTTGCAGCCGCTCGTAGTTGACCCCGTAGTTGTCACTGATCCTGCTCTGGTCTTCCGCATCCATGAAGTTGATGTAGCCGCTGGCAGCCGAATGCGGACGGAGCGCCTCCGCGTAGTTGCGGGCCCAGGCAATGTTGGCTTCGTTGTCCGCGGGGTCCGGCCATTGTGCCGCGATCACCGGGGCGAACTTCATGCCGCGGTTCGCGAAGGCGGTGTCCTGGGCTCCGACCCGGGCCGCCGCGCCGTCGATCGGGTAGACATGGACGGCGGTGTTGAGGCTGGTCACCGTGGACCCGAACTCCGCATGCGCACCAATGACGCCATCGTTGAGTTCGCTGATGAAGTTGGCTTTCCAATATCCTTGCAGCCCCTTGGGATTGAGCCCATCAAATGCCACATTGAGTGCCGGGTACGGCATCGGGGTGATCAGGGATCCGGCTACGGGTGCGGCTTCGAGGAACGGCGCCCAGCGGGATTCGCCTTCGGCCATGTCTCCCGTCCACATCCCGACCACGACGCACACTGGCTTGCCGTGCCATTCTCCCGGAAGGAACGGCACCGGCGGGCCTTGATGGAAGCCGAGGAACGCGCCGAACTCTTCGGGAGCGGAGTCCATGTAATCCCGGTAGAACTTCGCCACCGTCTCGGTGTTCTCAGCTCCATAGATGACAATGCCCACATGGACCATGTCCACCGGGTGCAGCTTGTACTCCAGCGACGTCACCACACCGAAATTTCCCCCGCCTCCCCGCAAGGCCCAGAAGAGATCCTCGTTCCGGGTTTCGCTCGCAGTCAGGAACTTGCCGTCCGCTGTCACCACGTCGGCGGAGATCAAGTTGTCACAGGACAGGCCGTGCTTGCGGGCAAGATAGCCGATGCCGCCACCCAGGGTCAGGCCTGCGATGCCGGTGGATCCCACAATCCCGCCAGTGGTAGCGAGTCCGAAGGCGTGGGTGGCGTGGTTGAAATCTGCCCAGGTTGTTCCCGCCTCGGCACGGGCCGTACCGGCGTCGGGGTCAACACGGACCCCGGTACGGTTGACGAAATCTATGACAAGGGCATCGTCCCAGGTCCCGAAACCGGGGGCGCTGTGGCCGCCGCCGCGGATAGCCAATGGCAGGGAATTGTCCCGGGCGAAGTTCACGCTCGCGATGACGTCCGCCACTTGGGCCACCCGGACGACTCCCGCCGGACGCTTGTCGATCATCCCGTTAAAGACGGCACGGGCGGAGTCATAGTCAGGATCGCTGGGAGTGACGAGTTGCCCACGGAGCTGTTCACGGAGTCCGTCGAGGGCTGTTCCATTCATGGGTGTTACCGCCGATTCTCTTCATGAGACCGGATTCGTTCCACCCGCCGCTACCCCACCAGAGCAACGGCCGGGGCTTACGTCGTCATGCCTACACCCAGGGCAGCGGCGCCGTCAAGGGTTCACCCAACTGGCTCGCAGTTGTTGTCGTTATGAGGGCTCAAAACGACAACAACTGCGAGCCAGTTGGGCCAGCCGCAAGCTATTCGCTGACCACCAGGGTGTCCGCACCGCGGAGCTTCGCCTTGCCCTGCTCGAGCAAGGGATCGACGACGGCGCACACGGCCGTCATGGAATCGTCCACTTCAAGGAGCACGGGGTGCTGGTAAGCAATAAGCGCCAGCAGGTCGCGGACCGCCTCCCGCGCCTCGTCATCCGGCAAAAGCGGGTCGTGGCCAAGGAACACTTCCGAGGGCTCGTCCGAGCTGCCCTGGGCATAGCTGATGGCGAAGGCCTGCAGCTTGCCCTTGCGGGTGGCCGGAACGCCGGCGCCAAAGGCACTCGCCTTGGGCGCTCGCAGCACGACGGCTCCGTGGGCCCCTGTCAGATCGTCGAGGAACAGCCGCTGCACGGTGGGGATGCCCAGCTCGCCGGGGTTGTCCCAGTGGTGCACGGCTGTGTAGTACCGGCCGACGACGTCGCTCAGTTCCACCGATCCCGTGGCGAGGTCCTCCACCCGCTCGGAAGCGGCTTCTTCGGAGCCGTCACCAAACACAGGCAGCCTGAGCGGCTCGGGATCCACCACCACAAGCCGGGAACGCTGGATGGGTGCAAGCCCTGCCCACTCGGCGAAGGCGGCACCGGCCGTGCCGGGCTCCACTTTGCTGCGCAGCTTGGTGACGCCCGACGGCGACTGCCCGGCTTCGCGCCGCAGCATGGTCAGGAGCGTGGCCCCGATCCCGCTCCGGCGGTGGTCCTTGGCAACCTCGATGTAGGCCCAGAGACGTTCCGCGTGCAGGGACGCCTCGTGGACCACCCCCGCGGCCACCGGAATTCCGATGCCGTCAACGACGTCTTCCGCCACGATGCACCGGCGCCAAGGCTGGCCCTGGCCGCTGTTGCTCGACGGCGCAAGGGCGGCGCGGAATTGCTGGGCCGGCAGGGTCTCCGGCCCACCCCACATTTCCAGGAGCGCGAGGTCGTCGCCCTCACGCCATTCGCGGTACTCGATGGACACGCTTAGGCGCCGATCAGTCGTGCGGCCAGGTAGCCCTCCACCTTGTCCAGGGACACACGTTCCTGGCTCATGGTGTCGCGCTCACGAATGGTGACGGCCTGGTCATCGAGGGTGTCGAAGTCCACGGTGATGCAGAACGGGGTACCGATCTCGTCCTGGCGACGGTAGCGGCGGCCGATGGCGCCGGCGTCGTCGAAGTCGATGTTCCAGTTCTTGCGCAGCTGGGTGCCCAAGTCCTTGGCTTTCGGGGACAGGTCCTCGTTGCGGCTCAGGGGCAGCACGGCTGCCTTGACCGGCGCCAGGCGCGGGTCAAGCTTCAGGACGGTACGGACGTCGACGCCGCCCTTGGCGTTGGGTGCCTCGTCTTCTGTGTAGGCGTCCACAAGGAAGGCCATGAAGGAGCGCGTCAGGCCGGCGGCCGGTTCAATGACGTACGGCGTGTAGCGCTCGTTGGTGGCCTGGTTGAAGTAGCTGAGGTCCTGACCGGAGGCCTTCGAGTGGGTGGAGAGGTCGAAGTCGGTGCGGTTGGCGATGCCCTCGAGCTCGCCCCACTCGGAGCCCTGGAAACCGAAGCGGTACTCGATGTCCGTGGTGCCCTTGGAGTAGTGGCTGAGCTTGTCCTGCGGGTGCTCGAAGAAACGCAGGTTCTCCGGCCGGATGCCCAGATCGGTGTACCAGGACATGCGTTCTTTCATCCAGTACTGGTGCCATTCCTCATCCGTGCCCGGCTCGACGAAGAATTCCATTTCCATCTGTTCGAACTCGCGGGTGCGGAAGATGAAGTTGCCCGGCGTGATCTCGTTGCGGAAGGACTTGCCGATCTGGCCGATGCCGAACGGCGGCTTCTTGCGGGACGTGGTGAGCACGTTGCTGAAGTTGACGAAGATGCCTTGCGCGGTTTCCGGGCGCAGGTAGTGCAGGCCTTCTTCGCTGGCCACGGGGCCCAGGAACGTCTTGAGCAGGCCGGAGAACTCCTGCGGTTCGGTCCACTGGCCGCGGGTGCCGCAGTTGGCGCAGGCGATGTCCTTGAGGCCGTTTTCGGCGGGACGGCCCTTCTTTTCCTCGTACTCTTCCTCGAGGTGGTCGGCGCGGTAGCGCTTGTGGCAGGAAAGGCACTCGACCAGGGGGTCGGAGAACACCTCGACGTGGCCGGAGGCTTCCCATACCTGGCGGGGCAGGATCACGGAGGAATCCAGGCCCACCACGTCTTCGCGGCCGCGGACAACGCTCTGCCACCACTGGCGCTTGATGTTTTCCTTGAGCTCGGCACCGAGGGGGCCGTAGTCCCACGCGGACCGGGAGCCACCATAGATTTCACCGGCCTGGAACACGAAGCCCCTCCGCTTGGAGAGGGAAATGACCTGGTCGAGGACGGATTTTGCTGCCATGGGTACTCCAATGTTCTACAGGGCCGCTGGGTGCGGTCCGTGGTTGTGCGCGAAGGTAATGCTGTGCAGGAAGCTGCGTGTCCTAGCCTACCGGCCTTTGGCCGCTGTCCTGCCTCCGGGACTGGCCCGAATGGCGCTTGGCGGGACGGCGGGGAGAGAGCGCGCCCTTCGGCCAAGGCAGCGTGGCAACGATGATGGCGAACAGGGTCAGCAAGGTGCCAAGGATCGTGGGGAAAGCCACCACGGTTCCCGGAGCCGGCAGGACCAGGTCAAGCGCGAGGGATCCGAGCAGCTGCCCGGCAATCATCCCCAGCCCCGTCACCAAAACACCGAGGCTGCGGACCAACAAAGCAGCCAGGCCGATAAAGACGCACCCCATCGGGCCGCCCACGTAATACCACCACTCAGCAGGAAGGGCGTGCCCGGGACCAAGCAACGACACCTTGATGAGCCAGGCGATCCAGAGAATGACCGTTCCGGCCACGAAATTCACCAGCGTCGCGGCGATGGGGCTGCCGTAGTGCACCGTGGCAGTCCCGTTCATGGCTTGTTGGAAACTCATGAGGCAACCCGCCACGACTGGCAACAGGATCGGGAACAGCAAGGACCCGACGTCGGCCGCAGCCCCGAGGCGCGGCGACACGGCCCAGGCGACGGCGGCGATCGTCAGGATGCTTCCCAAAATCCTGACCCCCGTGATCGAGCGTTTCCCGCCGGGACCGATGCCGAGCCGGTCCACGAACAGGCCGCTCACGGTCTGCCCTGTGATCACGGCTACCGTGAACAACGCGACTCCAAGAAGGCCAATGGTGAACGATTGGGCAATCACGTAGAGGGCGCCGATCCCGCCAGCCACCACATAGAACCGCGGAAAGCTGCGCTCCTTGACGGCAGGCACTATCCGGCGCAAACCAGCGCGGCCTTTCGGTAGCGCAAGGCCGATCACGGCGATCAATACCAGCCCGGTAGTGAAGCTGACGACGGCGGCCGCCACGCCGTCGTCGAGCTTTGCCCCCAGCGCACTGTTGATCCGGCCTTGGACCGGAAGCAGGGTACCGTTGGCCACCGCGAGAAGCAGGCCGGTGAGCAACGGACGGGAGGTGCTTCGGATGGCGGGACGGGACGATTGCGGCATTTTCACCACCTCACTTCAGGCATCATTGCTTGTATGAGCAACCCGGAAATCGAAGAAATCCCCATCCGCGACGACATGATCCGACTCGGCCAGCTCCTGAAGCTCGCCAACCTGGTGGAGGACGGCGTGGAAGCCACGGAACTCATCAAGAACGGCCTGGTCAAAGTCAACGGCGAGATCGACGATCGGCGCGGCCGCCAACTCCATGTCGGCGATACGGTGACCGTCAACGGACAGACGGTGCGGATCGCGGCCGCTTCCTAGGGCAACGCGGGGTCACTTACGGCCCATAACGTACCTCGGGATGGGCCGTAAGTGACCCCGCGTTGCTACGAGAGGACCTTGTGCTCCAGGAATTCGCCAACGTGGCCGATTTCCTGCTGGTTGATGCCGTGCCACATGCCTGTGTAGAGCACCTTGGTCAGATCCGTGTGCTTTCGGACCCAGTCCATGGTGTATTCGATCTTGTCCGGGGTGATAACAGGATCCTGCTGGTCCCGTCCCCAGAAGAGCGGCACGGAACCGTCCAGTTCGGCGTCGCGGAATGCGGGGTCCGCATCGGCGTCGACGGCGAAGCCTGAAAGCCCGACGACGGCGGCAAAGTCCGCCGGGCGCTGCCGCAACAGCGAGGTGGCCATGGCCATGCCCATGGAAAAGCCGAGAAGCGTCACCGAGCTGTGGTTGGACTTGAAGGAGTCCAACCAGGAAAACACGTACTCCGCGGCGTCCTTGACGGCGTCGAGGGAATAGTCGATGGACGCCGTGAGCGGGAACCACGTGAAGCCCGGGCCCGTCGCGATCGGCGCACGGAGCGAAGCGACGACGAAGTCCTGGGGCAACAAGCCTGCAAGGCTGAAGAGGTCCTGCTCGTTGGACCCGTAACCGTGCAACAGAACCAGCAATGGCTTGCCAGCCCGCTCCTCCTCTTCGAGGGACCACAAAACGACCGGGGCAGGAAAGGCGGAAGCTTGACTCATGGGACTATTCTTGCAGTTACCCATGAGTAACAAGCTACGGGCGCGTGGCGTTGCAGCAAGAGGCAGGATATGGACGTGAGTGACATTGATCCCACGGTGGGACCAAAGCCGGACGAACGGATTCATCCGTGGACCCGCTACGTGGCATTGGGTGATTCCTTTACCGAAGGGATCGGCGACCCCGAGCCCAACAACCCCGGGGGACATCGTGGCTGGGCCGACCGCGTAGCCGAGGAACTGAGCCGGGGACACCGGGATTTCGCCTACGCCAACCTGGCCATCCGCGGGCGGTTGCTCCAGCAGATCCTCGACGAACAACTTGGCCCGTGAATGGACCTCAAGCCGGACCTCGTGAGCATCTCCGCAGGCGGCAACGACCTCATCCGTCCCGGCGGCGATCCCGACGCCTTGGCCGAGAAACTCGATGCCGCAGTGCAGACCCTGAGTTCCGACGGCGCCACCGTGGTTCTCTTCAACGGTCCGGACACCGCGTCATCGGTCCTCGGCCGGATCCGCGGCAAAGTGGCCATCTACAACGAAAACCTCCGCACGGTGGCCGCCCGCCACGATGCCGTGATCGCCGATATGTGGTCCCTGCGGCAACTCTCCAACTCCCAGATGTGGGACGAAGACCGCCTGCACTTCTCGCCGCTCGGCCATCACACCATCGCGGCGATGGTCCTCGATTCACTCAACGTGCCGCACAACCTCGAGCCGCTGTTCCCCAAGCCACTCCCCCAGCGGAGTTGGCGCGAGGCCCGCTCGGGCGACCTCGTATGGGCACGGGAGTATTTTGTCCCGTGGGTCATCCGCCGGATCCGGCACCGCTCCTCCGGCGACGGCATCCTGCCGAAACGCCCGACGCCGGGACCCGTCTTCGGTCCTGCCGACACCATCCTGCCCCGGAGCTGAACCGGACCCCTGTGGGTCACAGGAAGCGGGGCTAAGCTGGTGAAAGACTAGGGAGGCCCTCCACCGTGAACAATGTGATCTTCTGGATCATCGTCTGCTCTTGGCTGATTCCCATGGGGATCCGCATGTACAACCGATCGCGCCAGCGCAGGCTCCGGGACTTCCCTCCGCAGGATTACCCCGGGCAGCCCTATCCTCCACAGCACTACCCCGTCGGATACCCGGAGCAACCCCCGGTCATCTTCCCGGCTGAGCCGCAACCCCCGGTGGGAATGCCCGCCCCTCAGGCCGCTCCGCCGTCGTCGGCTACTCCGCAAGCGAACAGCGCGCCCCAGCCGGACAGCGCGCCGCAAGGCTACCGGGCACGGAAGCTGGCCGAACTCGACCAGGAGTACAGCGACGGGAAAATTGCCATGGAGGACTACATGAAGCTCCGCCAGGAGATCATGAACGGCTGATTCAGCCGAAGAACGCCTCCCGCAGCTGGGGGCCGAGCTGGCCGATCTCGGTGAGGAAACCGTCGTGCCCGATGGGCGCCTCGATCACATGAACGGGGACTTCTCCGGGCAAGGCCTTGGCCAGCTCGTGCGATTGTTCCGGGAAATAGAGCCGGTCCGAGTCCACCGAGGCAACGAAGAACTTCGCCGTGGCCACGGACAACGCGTCCTCCAACGAGCCCCGGCCGCGAGTGATGTCGTGGCTCATGAGCGCCTCGGTGATGGCGATGTAGCTGTTGGCGTCGAAGCGCTGGACCAGCTTTCGTCCCTGGTGGTCGAGGTAGCTCTCCACCTGGTAGCGGCCCCGGTCCCCTAAGGCCGCAGCCTGCAGGGGCGCCTCGCCGCCTTGGGCGTTCCTGCCGAAGCGGAAGTCCAGTTCATCCGCCGAACGGTAGGTGATGTGGGCGATCCGCCGGGCGAGGGCCAGCCCCGCCTCGGGCGCGGCCTGGCCATAGTAGTCGCCGCCCTTGAAGTCGGCGTCCTGCCGGATGGCGAGCGTCTGGGCCTGCGCGAACGCAATCTGTTCGGCAGTGCTGTACGCCCCGATCGAAATCACGGCACATCGCTTGACGCGGTCCGGATAGCTGACGGCCCATTCCAGTGCGCGGGCACCGCCCATGGACCCGCCCACCACGGTGTGCCAGCTGTGGATCCCCAAGGCGTCGGCGAGCCGGGCTTCGGCTACAGTGCTGTCCCGCAAGGTCACAAGCGGGAAGCGGGAGCCCCACGGCTTGCCGTCGGGAGCGCTCGACGACGGCCCGGTGCTGCCGTAGCAGCCTCCCACGATGTTGACGGAGACCACGAAGTAGCGGTCCGTGTCGATGGTGGCGCCGGGACCAACGAGTTGCTCCCACCAGCCTTCTTCGTCGCTCTCGCCACGGGCCACATGGGTGCTGCCGGTCAGTGCATGCTCCACGAGGACGGCGTTGGAAGCGTCGGCGTCGAGCCGGCCCCAGGTCTCGTACGCAAGGACGACCTCAGGGAGGAAACCCCCGGCCTCCAGTTCGAGCCCTCCTACGGAAACATACTTGAGGGTTCCGTCCTGGGTACCTGAAAGGGGTATGGCTGTTGCAGCAATTGTCATTCGTCGACACCTCACATCGCGCTTGCCCGCCGCCAACACAGCGAAGGGCCAGGTCTTCACCCGGGGCACCCCGCCGCGAAAGGAGGGTTGCCGGCCAGCAAGCCGGGGCTGTCGCTGGCACTCATGACCTATGGGAAGAGTCTAGGAAAACCGGACCCCTTCTGACGAAGATTATGACAGCTTTGTGACACTTGGCCGCGTTTTGTTCACGAAGCCGGGGTTGTAGATGTCTGAAATTGAAGAGACGGGTGATGCCTGTGTGACTGGAGATAGAATTGGGCGCAGCAGTCTGCATCCTTCGGATGTCTCCGCCGCCACTGTGCGTCACAGGAAGATTGAAGCTCGTGAAAAAGCCATCCGGCGTCGTTCCGATAGCCCTGTTCTTGCTGGTATCAGGTTTCACCGTGGGAGTGCCGCTGCCGGCGCACGCCGACACGACTCCGGCAGCAGGCGAAGACAGATACGTGGTCCACTACGCCGAAGGCACCGACGTTGACGGTAAGGCCGCGGAGCTGCACTCCCAGGGAGTCTCGGTGGACAAGACGTTCACGCATGCCGTGAAGGCCGCGGTCGTCACGGCGACGCCAGCGAAGGCCGCTGAGTTGGCGAAGTCGAGCCGGGTTGTATCGGTGGACCGGGATATGCCGGTGCGGATTTCGGACACCCAAGCGCCGGCACCCTGGAACCTCGACCGGACCGATCAGCGCACCCTCCCTTTGTCCGGGAGCTACACCCCGCCTTCGAGCGGCGCCGGGGTTCAGGTCTACATTGTGGACAACGGGGTGCTTGGCACCCATGTGGACTTCGGCGGTCGGGTGACCGCGGGGTGGAGTGCCTTCTCGGGGCAGCCCGCCAATGCCCCCTGCACCGATCCGGCAATGCCCGACGCCGGCCACGGGACGCACGTAGCAGGCATCACGGCCGGCAGCACCTACGGCATGGCCAAGTCGGCAACCATCGTGCCGGTGCGGGTCCTTGGTTGCGACGGTACGGGATACTCCTCCGACGTCATAGCCGGCCTCGATTGGATGGTCCAGCAGCACCAGCCCGGTCAACCCGCCGTCGCCAACCTCAGCCTCTCCGGACCTGCGAACCAGAGCCTGGACGACGCTGTCCAGGGCGCGATCAATAACGGCATTACCGTCACCTTGGCGGCCGGCAATTCCAGCACGGACGCGTGCACGCTGTCCCCCAGCCGCGTGGCTGCCGCGATCACGGTGGCCGCGAGCGACAGCTTCGACCGGCAGGCATCGTTCTCCAACTACGGTCCCTGCGTCGACCTGTACGCACCAGGAGTCCAGATCACCTCGGATTGGCAGACGTCAAATACCGCAACGGCTGTCCTGAACGGAACCTCGATGGCCTCTCCGCATGCGGCAGGAGCGGCCGCGATGCTCCTCGCCATGCATCCCTCGTGGAGCCCCGCGCAGGTCTCGGCAACGTTGACCGTCGGCGCAACAGCCGGAATAGTCCAGTCGACCGGAAACTGCATGCCTAACCGGCTGCTGTACGTCAGCCCGTCGCTCTTTTCGCCGTCGCAAGACCCGTTGGGCGGATTTGCGGCTACAACCCCCTGCAGGCAGCTTGACACGCGGGACGGGACCGGTGGCGTCAACGGGCCGGTCGCCCCCGGACAGACGATCAGCGTCAAGGTTGCTGGACGCGGCGGCCTCCCGGCTTCCGGAGTTTCCGCTGTCGCAATGAACATCACGGTGGCCAACCCGACGTCGAACGGCTTCATCACCGCGTACGCCGGCGGAACAAATCGTCCGGCGACCTCGAACCTGAATTTTGCCCCAGGGCAGATCGTCCCGAATTTCGCGATCACGCCGGTGGGGTCGGATGGCACGATTTCCTTCACGAACAGCTCCAACGGCACGGTCCAGCTCATCGCCGACATCACCGGTTACTCCCTCACGCCTGGCGCGTCGCCCGCTCCCGGGACGTTCTCCGCCCAGGCCCCGTTCCGGCAGCTGGATACCCGTGACGGCACCGGCGGCGTCGGCGGACCCGTTGCCCCCGGACAGACCATCAACGTCAAAGTCACAGGCCGCGGCGGTATTCCCTCTTCCGGTGTTTCCGCCGTCGCGATGAACATCACGGTGGCCAATCCCTCGTCGTTCGGCTTCATCACCGCTTACGCAGGCGGGACTCCGCGACCGAACGCCTCGAACGTGAATTACGCGGCGGGACAGATCGTTCCGAATTTCGCCATTACGCCGGTCGCTCCCGACGGGACGATTTCATTCACGAACACCTCCGGCGGAACCGTCCAGATCATCGCGGACACCTCGGGCTATTACCTTGCGGGCACACCGTCAACCGCCGGTGCGTTTTCCGCGCAGGCCCCGTTCCGGCAATTGGATACCCGTAACGGCACCGGCGGGATCAACGGACCTGTTGCCCCCGGACAGACCATCAACGTCAAGATCGCGGGACAGGGTGGCATTCCAGCGTCCGGTGTTTCCGCTGTCGCGATGAACATCACCGTGGCCAACCCGACGTCGTTCGGGTTCATCACCGCCTACGCCGGAGGAAGCCCGCAGCCGAGCACCTCGAACGTGAACTACGCGACGGGACAGATCATCCCGAACTTCGCCATTACGCCCGTTGCTCCGGACGGCACGATTTCCTTCACCAACAACTCCAACGGCACAGTGCAGCTCATAGCCGACACTTCCGGGTACTACATCGCGGGCTAACCGCGAGATGGGGCGCCCATCGGAGTGGGCGACCCATCACGGAACGAACCGGCGACTGGCCTAGCTGCCCTTGGCCGCCCGGAATCCTGACTCGAGGTCCGCGAGGATGTCGTCGATGTGCTCGATCCCGACAGACAGCCGCACCAGTCCCGGGCTCACGCCGGCCACGGACTGCTGTTCTGGGGTCAGCTGGCTGTGAGTCGTGGACGCGGGGTGGATGACCAGGGAACGGACATCGCCGATGTTTGCCACATGGGAATGCAGCTCCAAGGCGTCCACGAAGCGCTTGCCGGCGTCGATCCCGCCCCGGATGGTGAAGGACACCACGGCGCCGGTTCCCCGGGGCCCGTACTTCCGTCCTCGTTCGAACCACGGGCTGGAAGGCAGCCCCGCATACGCGACCGATTCGACGTCGTCGCGCCCTTCCAGCCATTGCGCCACTTTGGTGGCGTTGTCCACGTGGCGTTCCACCCGCAGGCTGAGGGTTTCGATTCCTTGGGAGATCAGGAAAGCGTTGAACGGTGAAACTGCCGAGCCGAGGTCGCGCAAAAGCTGGACCCGGGCCTTGAGGATGTAGGAGAGGTTCGCGCCGAGGGCACCGTCCTTGCCGAGGTCGCGGGCATAGACCAGGCCGTTATAGCTCGGGTCCGGGGTGTTGAAGTTGGGGAACCGCTCAGGGTCCTTGCCGAAATCGAAGTTGCCGGAGTCCACGATGACACCGGCAATGGCGGATCCGTGCCCGCCCAGGTATTTGGTGGCCGAATGCACCACGATATCAGCGCCCCACTCGATGGGCCGGATCAGGTAGGGCGTGGCGAGGGTGTTGTCCACGACGAGCGGGACTCCAGCCTCGTGCGCGGCGCGGGAGACGCCTTCGATGTCCAAAACGTCCTGGCGGGGGTTGGAGACGACTTCGGCGAAGAACAGCTTGGTGTTTGGCTGCACGGCCTCGCGCCAGTGGTCGAGGTTGTCCGGGTCCTCGACGAAGGTGACCGAGATTCCGAATTTCTTCAGCGTGTGGGCCAGCAGGTTGTAGGTGCCGCCGTAGAGGCTCGGGCTGGCCACCACGTGGTCGCCGGCCTCGGCGACGTTGAGGATGGCGAACGTTTCCGCGGCCTGGCCGGAGCTCAGCAGGAGCGCGGCCACGCCGCCTTCCAGGCTCGCTATGCGCTGTTCCACCGCATCCTGCGTGGGATTGCCGATCCGGGTGTAGATGGGCGCCAGCTCGGCGAGCGCAAAGCGGTTGGCAGCGCTTTCCGCGCTGGGAAACACGAACGAGGTGGTCTGGTAGATGGGGAGTGCCCGGGCTCCGGTGGCGGAGTCCGGCTCCTGGCCGGCGTGGATCTGGCGCGTTTCGAATGACCATCCTTGGGACATGCGGACTCCTGGTTGTCTGGGCTCTTGCCGTGCTTCAGCTTGCCGGGCCGAAGTATTCAGCCTGCCGGTGTTCGGTTGCCGCCAGTCTAGGGATGGTGTTGCGGGCTCAAGAAGCTTTGTGACGAACACAGTAGTTTTCGGTCCCGGCGCGTCCTGAAGTGACTCTGAGCTGCCTTTTCGATACATCCCACCTTGGTTAGGCTTGACTTAGCTGAGAGCTCCATCACAAAGTGCCAAGATGAAGCCATGCGCATGGATCACGTCTCTTACGCTTGTGAACGAGATGGCCTTTTGGCCACCACCGAGCGGATTTCCGCAGCATTGGGAGTGGACGCAGTCCGGGGCGGAGTGCACCCGCGCTTCGGTACCCGGAACATGATCATTCCCCTTGCTGACCACAAATACCTGGAAGTTGTCGAGGTCCTTGACCACCCGGCATCCGACAAGGCACCTTTTGGACAAGCCGTCCGTGCACGCTCCGCCGCGGGAGGTGGTTGGATGGGCTGGTGCGTCGCTGTGGACGACCTGAGCCCGTTCGAACAGCGGCTTGGACGCGCCGCCGTTCCTGGCAACCGCAAGTTCCCGGACGGCCGCGAACTCGTCTGGTCGCAAATCGGCATCCTGGGGCTCATCGCCGATCCCCAGGTTCCCTACTTGCTGCGGTGGGAGGGCGACCCTGCACTTCACCCGTCCCTCGTCTACCCAAGCGACGTCAAGATGTCCAGCCTCACCATCGCCGGCTCCGCGGAGCGTGTCACCGAGTGGCTAGGGGAACCCGTGGAGAAGCCTCTCGAGGACGTTGCAGTCCAATGGATGGCTCCGCACGGAACGCCGGGAATCATGTCGGTAACGTTCGAAACCGCCAACGGAGCCGTCACCATCTGACGGACCATCGGGCCAGGAGTGCCCGGGAAAAACTTCGGCCGCCATATGCGGGTGCCAATGACGTCACCCCGCAGTGGCGGCCGAAACCTTTTAACGCGCCTCAGCCCAGCCCGATTGCCTTGCCGAAGACGCTGAAGCCGACGAACGCCACGATGTCCAGGAGAGCATGGGCCACCACCAGCGGCATGACCCTTTTGGTCTTGGTGTAGATCCAGCCGAACACGAGGCCCATGACGGCATTGCCGATGAAGGGCCCGAAGCCTTGGTACAGGTGGTAGCTGCCGCGAAGGAGCGCGCTGAGCACGATCGCCAGCGGAGTGCTCCACCCGAACTTCCCGAACCGGTCCAGAAGGTAGCCCACCACGATGACTTCTTCGACGACCGCGTGCCGCACCGCGGAGAGGACCAGAACGGGCACTGTCCACCAGTAGGAGTCCAGGCCGCTGGGGATGATCGCCGTCGTAATCCCGAGGGCGCGGCCGGCCGCGTAGAGGCCCAGCGACGGGATCCCGATCAGCGCGGCGAGGCCCAGTCCTTGCAACGCGTCACGGCCCGGGCGGGCGAAGTTGAAGCCCAGCCGGGTGAAGCCCGAGGGACTCTCCGCGGTTTGGCGGTGCAAGGACAGGAAGTAGAAGACCAACACCACCGGGACCAGGGCAAACGCGATGTCCAGCAGCTGGTAGGTGAGATCGAAGTACTCGCGCGTGCTCTGCGAGCGGTTGAGCGTGGACGTCGCATGGGCCAAAGGCCCTTGGGTCATCTTGTCCAACAACTGCACCACGGAGTACACGGCCGATTGGCCCAGGGACAGGCCAAGGACGATCAGTACTTCGGCGCGCAACCGGCGCGTTGAGGCTAGGAGCATGCTCCTATCTTGCCTTCATTTGCCTGAGGTTTCCCGTGAGCCGGGTCCACCAGTGTCCGCCTGCGCGGGCCGGGCCACTCCTGAGCCTATGCTTGGTGGGATGAGCGCGCCAGCACGAATCTTCATGATCCGGCACGGCCAGTCCGCCGCCAACGCCGACACTTCCATCTACAACCGTGTGCCCGATTACCGCATCCCGTTGACGGAGCTTGGCGTAGAGCAGGCACGGGCTGCGGGTGAGGCGCTGCGCAGGAAGCTCGACGGCGAACCCGTATGCGTTTACGTCTCTCCGTACCTTCGGGCCTACCAGACCCTTGAGGCACTGAATCTGGGCAGCCTCACGGAAAGAGTCATCGAGGAGCCCCGGCTGCGTGAACAGGACTGGGCCAACTTCCAGATCGCCGGAGACATCGGGGACCAGAAGGAGCTCCGCAACCTCTACGGGCATTTCTTCTACCGGTTCCGCGAGGGCGAATCAGGCTCCGATGTGTACGACCGGATTTCGTCCTTCATGGAAACCCTGTACCGGCATTGGGAAAAACCCGACTACGCGCCCAACACCCTGCTGGTGACCCATGGCCTCACCATGCGGCTCTTCTGCATGCGGTGGTTCCACTGGTCGGTGGAGTACTTCGAATCGCTCAACAACCCGGGCAACGCGGAGCTACGGACACTGATCCGCAACGACCAGGACAAGTACGATCTGGACACGCCGTTCAGCCAGTGGGTGCAGCGCAGCACCGATGAAACCGTGCTGAACGCTCCCCCGATGGTCTTCTGACGGGCACTTATCGAAGCTAGTCGTCCTTGGCCACGATCACTTCGGTGCCGCTTGCTTCAAACGCAGCCTTGTCTTCTGCCGTGATGCCCGAATCGGTGATGAGCCGCCGGAAGTCGTACCCTGCCATTGCCGCGAAGGCACGCTTGCCGATCTTCGTGGAGTCGGCCAGGACATAGGAGTCGGTGGCACGCCGGGCCATGACGGTATTCACCATGGCTTCTCCCTCGTCGGTGATGGTGGGCCCGATCTTGGGATCGACGCCGTTGACCCCGATGAAGGCGATGTCCAAGGCAACCTTCTGCATGATGACATCGGTGTAGGGCCCCACAAGTTCGTAGGAACGCGGGTTCAGGATGCCGCCGGTGACCATGATCTTGATGTTGGGGCGCACGGCAAGCTGGGCTGCGATGTTGATGGCGTTGGTGACCACCGTCAGCATGGGCCGGTTGGAGGGCGCGTTCAGGTCTTCGCGGGTGGAAAGCACCTGGGCCAAAGCCGTGTTGGTGGTGCCGCCGCTGAGTCCGATCACGGCCCCGGGCATGATGAGCTCCGAAGCGGCCAAGGCAATCTGCTGCTTGGCCTCGGCGTGGTCATCCCTGTTGTAGCGCCCCGGAAGTTCGTACGCCACGGATCCCGTGGTCGCACCCCCGCGGGTTCGGCTCAGGAGCCGCTGCTTGGCGAGGCTGTCCAGGTCACGGCGGGCCGTCGCCGGCGAGACGGCCAAGCGGGTCACGATATCCTCGACCTCAACATGCCCTGACTCGGCGAGGAGATCAAGGATGGCTGTCAGTCGATCGTTGCGGGTCATCACGAACCTTCCGGAAATTGGGACTAGTTCACTTTCGCGAACAGCGTCAGCAGACGTGCGGTTTCCAACACCAGGGCGTCACGTCCGGCCTTGATGTACTTGCGGGAGTCCACCACGGAAGGGTTGGCATCCAGGTACTCACGGACGGCGCGGGTGAAGAACCCGTTCAAGTGTGTGGATACGTTGATCTTAGTCATACCGGCCCGGATTGCCGCCACCAGCGTTTCATCTGCTACGCCGGAGGACCCGTGCAGGACGAGCGGCAGCTGGACGGCTTCCTTGAGCCGGGTGATCAGGACCAGGTCCAGGGCTGCGCTGCGTTCGGTCATGGCGTGCGAGGAACCAACGGCGACGGCGAGGGCGTCGACGCCGGTGGCTTCCACGAAGGAACGGGCTTCGGCCGGATCGGTGCGGACCCCCGGGGCATGGGCACCGTCCTTGCCTCCCACCTTCCCGAGCTCGGCCTCGACGTAGACCCCGTGGTCCTGGGCGTAGGTGGCGACCCGACGCGTGACTTCGACGTTCGCGTCGTACGGCAAGTGCGCGCCGTCGTACATGACGGATCCGAAGCCAAGGTCGACAGCCTGCAGGGCAAGTTCTTCGGATTCGGCGTGGTCCAGGTGCAGGGCCACGGGCACCGAAGAGTCCCGGGCGATGGACATGGCACCCCGGGCGATCGGTACGAGTCCGCCGTGGAAACGGACACAGTTCTCCGAGATCTGCAGGATCAACGGAACACCAGCCGACTCCGCCCCGGCAACCAGGCCTTCCGCGGTTTCGAGGTGGATGACATTGAAGGCGCCCTGTCCGATTCCGTTGGCCGTGGCGGTGTCCATGAGTTCCCGTGTACTGACGAGCGTCACAGGGTCTCCTTCCAGCTGAGAATGAGTTGGTCTTCGAGGTCCGCGTAGAGCGGCGAGATCTCGCCGGCGGCCGGCATGAGCACCGCGGCGGCGGACCAGGCTGTTGCCCGGCGGAGGATCGTGGGGATGTCGGTGATGCCGTCGGCGAGCGCGACGGCGGCCGCCGCCACTCCGGCGTCGCCGGCTCCTGTGGGGTTGCCGCTGAGTGGTTCCGGGAGCCGGGCGGCCCAGTACCCTCCGCGGGCGGCATGGTGGAACGCGAGCATGCCGTCGGCGCCGGCACTGACCAGGACCGTCTTGGCCCCGAGCCCGATCAAACACTCTGCCGCTACGTCCAGGCTGCTTTCCCCTGTTGCTTCGAGGAGCTCGTGGTTGTTGGGCTTGAGGAGGACCGCCCCGGCGCGTGCGGCGGCGATGATCCCCGGACCGGAGGTATCGACGACGGCGGGAATCCCGGCGTCGTGCGCCAGGCGCACCAGCGCCGGGTAGAAGTCGGCCGGCGCGCCGGGTGGCAGGCTCCCGGAACCGACAAGCACTCCCGCGCTTTGACCGTCCAGGGCGTCGACGACGGCGGCGGCCAGCGCCTGCCATTCTGACGGTTGGAGGGGACTGCCCTCTTCATTGAAGATGGACGTTTCGCCGCCCACCGTATCGACGAGGGCGATGCTGCGCCGAGTGTCCGCGGCGACTGGAACCAGGCGATGCGGCACGCCGCTGCTGAGGAGTTCGGCAGCGAATTCGGCACCCGCCGTGCCGCCGCAGGGCGCGAGTGCCAGCACGGGATGGCCCAGCTGGTGCGCCACGCGCGCAACGTTGAGGCCTTTTCCGCCGGCGCGGCTGAGGGGCGCGGCAACACGATGGCTTGCTCCGGGGGTGATCCCGGCGACGTGGTAGCTCAGGTCGATGGCCGGATTGGGCGTGACGGTGATGACCCGTTTCATGGCCTGGTTCATCGGCTCGTTCATCGCCCCGTCCCCGTGCCGGAGGCGGCCTTCGCAGCCGGGAGCAGCGCCCGGGCCCTCATGGCGGCGCCAAGCAAACCCGCATCCTGGCCCAGTTGGGCGCGCATGATGATGGGCCGGCGTTGGAAATCGAGCAGCTCATCGAGGCGGGAACGCAGTGGCTGCAGGAGTCCTTCTCCGGCTTCGGCAAGCCCGCCTCCAACTACCACTGCTTCGGTGCCGATGATGCTCACGCATTGGCTGAGGCTGAAAGCGAGGGCGTCCACGGCGTCGGCCCAGATCCGGGCCGCAAGGGCATCGCCGGCCGTGGCCCGTTCGAGGACTTCACGGGCACCGGCGCGCGGAGTTCCGGCTTTGTCGCTGTAACGCCGGGCGATCGCTCCGGCGGAGCCGACGGCCTCGAGGATCGTGTGGCCCGGACCGTCGGGGTCCGGAACGAGGGCGTGCCCCAGTTCCCCGGCGAAGCCGCCTGCGCGTACCGGGTACCCGTCGGAGATGACAGCGGCGGCGATCCCGGTGCCGACCACCATCACCACGACGTTGCGAAAATCCCGGGCCGCTCCGAAACGGAATTCGGCTTCGGCGGCCGTGCTGACATCGTGCCCGAAGGAGACCGGCAGTCCGAGGCGTTGCGCGGCCTTTTCCCCAAAGGGAAAGTTCCGCCAGCCCAGGTTCGCCGAATAGATCCCCACTCCGGTGTCGGAGTCCACGATTCCCGGGACCACAATGCATGCTGCCTTCGCCGGGTGGGCGGGGAATTCAGCGGCAAATTCCGAGGCCAATGCCTCAACGGCGTCCAGGATCGCCTCGCCCGGCCGCAAAGGATCATGCGGCGTAGCCCTGCGGCGTAAACCCAGGACATTCCCGGCTGTGTCGACAAGGCCTGCCTTCAGATCGGTCCCTCCGACATCGAAGGCCAGGACTGCGGATTCAGCGGCTCCGAGAACCATGGGATTGCCTAGGCCGTGGCGTTCAGGACAACAGAGCGCGTGAGGTTGCGCGGGAGGTCGGGGTTGAGGCCGCGCACGCGTGCCCGCTCCAGGGTGACCTTGTGGACCCGTGCCAGCTCGGCGAGCGGGTGCTTGCCGGTGTTGACGTAGAGGGCGCCTGTGCGGCCCATGTCGGCGTCCAGTCCCTCGGGCTGCGTGCCGAAGATCCACGTCACCCGGCCAGGGGCGGCGATGGAAATGGGACCGTGCCGGTATTCCATTGCCGGGTAGGATTCGGTCCAGCCCTGAACTGCTTCGCGCATCTTGAGGCCTGCTTCGTGGGCCAGGCCAACGGTCCAGCCGGTACCGAGGAAGGTGAACTGTTCGGCGTCGAGCAACTCCTGGGAAACGGGCTCGGCCACTGCCGGACGGGCGTCCTCGATTGCCGTGCCGAGTTCGATGCCCAGGCTCGTCAGGAGGTACACGAGGGCGGTCGTGGCGAAGCGGGTCTGGACCACCGATTTCTCGTCCGCGTAGGGAAGGCCGATCACGGCGTCGGCAAGGGTGGTGATGGGCGAATTCACGTCGCCGATCACCGCGATAGTGCGGACTTTTCCACGCAAGGCTTCCAGGAGCTCAAGCACCTCGGTGGTGGTGCCGGAGCGGGTAATGGCGATGACGGCGTCGTACTGGCGGCCCGCGCTGTTGTGATTGAGGAAGGCTTCGGACGCTGCGAACGCGTCGGTGACGCCCTTGCCTGCGGCTTCGCGGGCGGCGGCATAGCTTTGCGCCATGAACCATGAGGTACCGCAACCGACGACGGCGATCCGCTCGCCGTCGGCGGGAAGCAGGTGCTCCGCTTTGGATTGCTCGATGGCCCGCTGCCAGACCTCGGGCTGCGAAACAAGCTCTTCTTCCATGAAGGCCCCGAGGGTGTTGTTACTCATCGCACTTACCATTCCTGTCCGCGCTACTTCGACGCGCTCTTCAACACTCAACCATTTGACGTTTTATGATCCATATAAACACTAAACGATCATATTCAATCGCACAAGGATCGTGCGGCACCTCGGACACGCCCAAGCAAAAGCAGGGCCCCTCCATCTGGAGAGGCCCTGCCTGTGCTGCGAAAGCTGTGGGGAGAAGCGTTGCGGAGGCGCCGCTAGACAGCGCGGACGCCCGCCCGCCACACGGCGAAAGTCAGCGGGATACCGGGCCGGTACGCCAGGTGGGTCGCCGACGGCGCCTTGAGCATGTGCAGGTCGGCGCGGTGCCCGACGGCGATCGAGCCCACCGCCCGTTCGCCGTCGACGTCATTGCCTGACTCCCTGCCGAGCGCAAGCGCACCGCCATACGTAGCCGCCCGGACAGCCTCATGGACGCTTAGGCGCATCTGCAAGACCGCCGTGGTGACGCAGAAGGCGATGGAGCTCGTGTAGGAGGTGCCGGGGTTGCAGTTCGCGGCCAAGGCAATCTGCACCCCAGCGTCGATCAGTGCCCGGCCCGGGGCGAGCGGCTGGCGGGTGGAGAGATCGCAAGCAGGCAGGCAAGTGGCAACCGTGCCGCGCGTGCCCGTTCCGGTGGAGGCATCCCAGCCGCTCCAGGTCCCGGCGAGCGCCCCGATGTCTGCCGCCGAGAGGTAGTTGACGTGGTCGACGCTGGCCGCACCGAACTCCACGGCCAACTGCACGCCAGGTCCTTCACCCAGTTGGTTGCCGTGGACGCGCAGGCCCAGGCCCGCGTCGCGGCACGCGGTCAGGACGCGGCGCGACTGCTCTTCGGTGAAAGCGCCGCGCTCGCAGAAGACATCGGCCCACTTCACGTACGGCCGGACGGCGTCGAGCATCGGACCGCAGACGAGGTCCGTGTATTCCTCGGCGTCGGCTCCGGCCGGGACCAAGTGCGCGCCGAGGTAGGTGACTTCGTCCACGGTCGCTGCCGCGATGCGGGCACTGCGGGCCTCGTTCTCAAGGTCCAGTCCGTAGCCGGTCTTGCTCTCGAGGTAGGTGGTGCCCTGGGAAACGGCTTCTGCCACGCGCCCGGCAGCGAGCCGGGTCAGTTCCTCGTCGCTCGCTGCGCGCGTGGCGCCCGTGGTGACGGCGATACCGCCGGCGCTGTAGCTCTGGCCGGCCATTCTGGCCTCGAATTCGGGGGTCCGGTCCCCGGCGAAAATCAGGTGCGAGTGCGAGTCAACCCACCCCGGGAGCACGGCGCGGCCTTCCGCGTCCATGTGCCCATCAGCCGAGGGAGCCTCCGACGCCGGACCGATCCAGGCAATCCGCTCACCCTCGATTACTACGGCGGCATCCTTGAGGACGCGATGCTCCGCGTCCTGGGTCATCAGTTCGCCGATGTTGCTGATCAGTGTGCTCGTCTGCCCGCTCATGAACCTATTGTTCAACGGCGGATGGACCAACGGGCCGCTGCCAGCTCCCTCGGTGTCCGGGATGCCGGACTGATGCCCGGTGCGGTGCCAACAGTCCCCGAACCCAGGATCTCCGCGGCAGCGAGTTCGGCGATGGCGGAAGAGGTCTGGAATCCGTAGCCGCCCTGTCCGGCAAGCCAGTAGAAACCGGGAGCCTCGGCGTCGAATCCCACCACCGGAACGCCGTCGGCAGCCTCGGTGCGCAACCCCGTCCAGGCTTTTGCCACCGAGCGGATGCCCAGCGACGTGATCGAATTCAGCCGGGCCACCAGCTCCTCCACGTCGCCGGGCCGCGGCCGCGCGTCCTCGGGACCGCTCGGCACCGTTTCCGACGGGGAAATGAGCACCTGTTCCCCCTCGCGCCGGAAGTAGTAGGTGTCATCGGCCGCCGCCACCATCGGGGTGCCCGGCCGAAGCGGGCGCTCGACGTCGACGATGGCCGCCGTGCGCCGGAACGGCTGCAAGCCGAGCTTCTCCACGCCGCTGAGCACCGCGAGCTCGTCCGCCCAGGCACCTGCCGCGTTGACGACGACGGCGGACTGGAAGCCTTCCAGCCCGGCGCCCAATTGCCAGCCGGAACCAAGCCGTTGGGCAGAATGGACCCGGGCGCCGGTAATGATGTCCACTCCCCCGGCCTCGGCGCGCTGCCGGTGGTCTTCCAACAGCACGGGCGCATTGCAGGCGAATGACCCCGTGTCCAGGCCGGCGGCCGTGAAGGCCTCCGGATTCAGTGCCGGGCACAGCTCAAGGGCTTCGGCGTGCGTGATGGGGTGCATGTGTCCGCTGGCTTCCGCCTTGACGGTGGCTTCGTCGCCCACCAGCATGAACGAGCGCGGTTCCAGGACCGGTACCGGCAATCCGGCGTCGCGGGCTGCCATCAGCTCCAGCGTGCGGACGGTGAGTTCCTGCACGACGGCGGGTCCATAGCTGGGGATGAGCTGCCGGGCCGAGCGGGAGGACGTGTGGTACGCCAGTGTCTGTTCGGCTTCCACGAGGGCTACCGAACACTGGCCGGCCAGCGCTGAGGCGAGCGACAACCCGGCGATTCCTCCACCGACAATTACCACATCATAATTTGCAGCCATCCCCCCATCCTGTCAGCGCGCAGGCCCAGATGCGAGTAGCGCCCGGTGCCGAACAGCGCCGGTGCCGGCTATTCCAACGCGGACGGCTTGATGCCGCTGTAGGGGGTCCACCACGTGAGCGGTTCCGTGACAGTGAAGCGCCGTCCGGAGATCGAATCCGCGGGAACCCGCACGAAATGGTCCTTCTTGCCTGATTCCCAAGGAAACAGGGGCAGGGAGAACGTGTTGATGACGTCGTCGAGCTGTTTGACGGGCGCCGCCTTGCCATGGAGCACAACGCTCCACGCGACGCCCGTGTTGGCGTCGACGCCGTCCACCTCCATGGCCACCGGGAATTCGCCCAAGGCCGCGGCGAGCTTTGTGCCCGCTCCGGTCCTGAAGACCACCGTCCCCTGGTCCACGGTGTAATTGATCGGAAAAATGTCAGGGTGGTCTCCCAGCCACACGGCCAGCCTGCCGACGGACACGCCCCTCAGGAGATTCCAGCATTGCTGCGAATCCAACACTTCGGTCACGGAAGGTGCTGCATCTTTGTCCATGCTGCAGATACTAGGCCTCCTCTCCCCCTCGGGACAGGGCTTAGGCGAAGGGGTTCAGCGCAGGTATTGGAGTTCCTTGAAATGGCCGATGTAGTCGGCCAGGAGCGCTTCTGCCACCCTGACCGAGTCCACGAGCGGGTTCATGGCCATCGCCTTGTAGGCGGAGCGCCGGGAACCCGTGAGCGCAGCGTCGATGGTGGCGCGTTCCACCGCCTTGGCGTTGACGACGAGCCCGCGCGCGTAGTCCGGAAGGGGCTTGGCCGGGAGCACGCGGGCTCCACCCGCATCCACGAGGCACGGCGCCTCGATGACGGCGTCGGCGTCGAGTTCCGCCAGGGTGCCTTTATTGGGGACATTCAGGATCAGTCGGGCCGATTCGCCCTGGCTGATGGCGCGCATGATCGCCAAGGCCACGGCCTCGTAGCCGCCGGAAACCAGGTCTTCGGCGTCGCGTTCGAACGTGCCTGCCGCGTCCCTGTTGCTCTGCATGTATGTCTCTTCGCGATCGAGCTTGGTCTTCTCCCAGAGCCTGAAAGCCGCTTTCGACGACGGGACCCCCTGGGCGGGCTCCGCACCGCCGTCGTTTGCTGCCGCGAGCCCGCTGTAGAAGGACGACTGTTGGCGCGCCAGGTAGGCGCCGCGGGTAATGTGGGCGCGCCGGTCGGCGTCGAGCGCTTCCCGCCTGAAGTAGTAGTAGTGCAGATATTCGTTGGGAACCGCGCCCAGGGCTTTGATCCACGAAGCGCCGAACAACCGGCCCTCCTCAAAGGACTCGATGGCGCCGTCGTCGGCCAGGAGCCGCGGCAAGACATCCGCACCGTCGACCACGAGCCCGCGCAACCAGCCCAGGTGGTTCAGGCCGATGTAGTCGATCTCCACGGAGCCATCCCGAAAGGCAGCCGCGCCGCGGTGGATCCCGGCCGCGAGCAAGCATCGCCTGGCGAGCCCCACCGGCGAATCGCAAATCCCCACCACCTTGTTGCCAAGGACCCGCGTCATGACCTCGGTGATGACGCCGGCCGGGTTGGTGAAGTTGATGAACCAGGCGTGCGGAGCATGCTTCTTCACCGACTCGGCGATATCCAGGACCACGGGAATGGTCCGGAGGGCGTAGGAAATCCCCCCTGCACCGACGGTCTCCTGCCCGATGACTCCGTGTTCCAGTGCGATCCGCTCATCGGCGGCGCGCCCCTCGAGTCCACCCACCCGGATGGCGGAGAAGATGAAGTCGGTGCCGGGCAAGGCTGCCGGCAGCGCCGTGAACGTCCTCACAGCTGGTGCGTCGGGCACCCCCTCGGCCATGTCGGCGAGGACCCTGGCCACCACGCCCAGGCGCGCGGGGTCGGCGTCGAACAGCCTCAGTTCGGTGACCCGGCCGGGCCCATGGTCGGACAGCAACGCTGAATAGACCAGGGGTACCCGGAATCCCCCGCCGCCCAGGATGGTGAGGATCATGGGAACTCAGAGCCCCGCGGCTGCGCGGCTCTTCACGAAGGCCTGGACACACGCCTCGACGTCCTCGGAGCTGTGCGCGGCCGAGAGCTGCACGCGGATCCGGGCCGCTCCCTTGGGTACCACGGGGTAGCTGAACGCGGTGACGAACACTCCGTGGTGGAGCATCTCGTCGGCAACCTTCGCTGCCGCCACGGCGTCGCCGAACATCACCGGAATGATGGCGTGCTCGCCGTCGAGCAGCTCGAAGCCTTCCTCGCTCATGCGGCGCCGGAACAAGGCAGCGTTCTCGAAGAGCCTGGAGCGGAGCTCGCCCGAACCCTGGACCAGCTCAATGGCCTTGATGGTGGCTGCGACGATTGCCGGGGCCAGGGAGTTGGAGAACAGGTAAGGGCGGGCCTTCTGGCGCAGCATGGCGACGATTTCGCTGCGGCCGGAGACGTAGCCTCCGGAGGCGCCGCCAAGGGCCTTGCCGAACGTGCCGGTGTAGATGTCGATCCTGTCCGAAACACCCGCGTGTTCCGGGGTTCCGGCACCGGTGGCTCCCATGAAGCCGACGGCGTGGGAATCGTCCACCATGACCAGGGCGTCGTGCTTTTCGGCGAGATCGCAGATGGCTTCGAGCGGCGCGAGGTAGCCGTCCATGGAGAAGACGCCGTCCGTCACGATGATCTTGCGCCGGGCCGGAGCTTCGCCGCTCGAGGCTTCGATCAGCTTGGCTTCGAGGTCAGCCATGTCCTGGTTGGCGTAGCGGAAGCGCTTGGCCTTGCTGAGCCGGATGCCGTCGATGATCGAGGCGTGGTTCAGGGAATCCGAGATGATGGCGTCCTCGGCCCCGAACAGGGACTCAAAGACACCTCCGTTGGCGTCGAAGCAGCTGGAGAAGAGGATGGTGTCCTCGGTTCCGAGGAACTGTGAGACCCGGGCTTCGAGCTCAAGGTGCAGGTCCTGGGTGCCGCAGATGAAACGGACGGAGGCCATGCCGAAGCCGCGCTCGTCCATGGCGGACTTGGCGGCAGCGATGATGTCCGCGTGGTCTGCCAGGCCCAGGTAGTTGTTGGCGCAGAAGTTCAGCACGGTGTTCGCCGGCTGGCCGAGCTGGCCTGCGGAGATGTGGCTGGCCTGCGGCGAGTCGATGTGCCGCTCGGTCTTGAAGAGGCCTGCGGTGCGGATCTCTTCAAGTTCGCCCTGCAGCTGGTCTTTGATGCTTGAGTACATGGTGGCTCCTGGTACTGGGGTCTTGGGGAGGACTTTACGGTGTCTTAGAATTCGGCGTTCTAGAGTTCAGTCCAGTCGAGGACAACCTTGCCGCCTGTGCCGGCGCGGGCGATTTCGAAGCCCTTTTCCCAGTCGGTGGCGGACAGCTTGTCCGTGACGACGGCGGAGATGTTGCTGTGCAGCACGGGGTTGGAGGACAGCATGGCACTCATGGCGTACCAGGTTTCGTACATTTCGCGGCCGTAGATGCCCTTGAGGGTCAGCATGTGGGTGACCACTTTGCCCCAGTCGATGTCGATGGACTGGCTGGGCAAGCCAAGCATGGCGATGCGTCCGCCGTGGTTCATGTTGTTGATCATCTCAGGCAGGGCCGTCGGATGCCCGGACATTTCCAGGCCGATGTCGAATCCTTCGCGCATGCCGAGCTCGAACTGGGCATCCTTGACGCGCATCTTCGACACATCAACGGCGAGGTCCACGCCCATCTTCCGGGCGAGTTCGAGGCGGGGAGCGGACACGTCCGTGATGGCGATCTTGCGGGCACCGGCGTGGCGCGCGACGGCGATTGCCATGAGTCCGATGGGGCCGGCGCCTGTGATGAGCACGTCCTCGCCGACGAGGGGGAAGCTCAGTGCGGTGTGGACGGCGTTGCCGAAGGGGTCGAAGATGGCGCCAAGCTCCGGGGTGACGGAGGGATCGTGGTGGACCCAGACGTTGGTCTCCGGAATGACAACGTATTCGGCGAAGGCGCCGTCGCGCTGCACGCCCACGGACACCGTATGGATGCACATCTGGCGGCGGCCTGCGCGGCAATTGCGGCAGATGCCGCAGACCACGTGGCCTTCACCGGAGACGCGGTCACCGACCTTGACGTCGCGGACGTCCTCGCCCACGGACACCACTTCGCCGTAGAACTCGTGTCCCGCGATCAAGGGAGTCTCGATGATGCTCTGCGCCCAAGCGTCCCAGGACTGGATGTGCAGGTCCGTTCCGCAGATACCGGTGGTCATGACGCGGATCTTGACGTCGCTGGGACCTGCCTCCGGTTCGGGCCGTTCGACGAGTTCAAAACCAGCGTGGGGACCGGACTTGTAGAGAGCCTTCATGGGTCTTCCTAACTCAAGGGATTGGGCCGTTTGTGTGCCGTTTCACTTCATTGAAGCCCCACGGACGGTTTAGCACAACTAGGTTTTTCTCAATCAACGATTTAGCATTTGCTAAATGGAAGTACATCAGCTCCAAATGCTCAGGGAACTAGGAGATCTCGGCAGTGTCAAGGCCGTGGCCGAGACGCTCATGGTCACTCCCTCGGCCGTTTCCCAGCAGCTCGCCCTCCTGCAGAAGTCGGTGGACGTGCCCTTGACCCGCAAGGAAGGCCGCGCCTTGGTGCTCACCGATGCTGGCCGGGTCCTCGCCGACGCCGGAGCCGCCGTCGTGAGCGCCATGGCCGACGCCCAGGCGGCGATCGGCGCGTACCATGACTCCCCGGGCTCCACCGTCACCGTGAGTGCCTTCCACAGTGCGGGGCAGGCTTTGTTCGCTCCGCTCGCGGCCTTGTTGACGACCGCGCGCACCGCGGGTCCGGAAAACAGCGTTCCCCGCGTGAAGCTCGCCGACGAAGACGTTGCCCAGGAAGACTTTCCGGGCCTCGCCGCGCGCTACGACCTCGTGCTCGCGCACCGGATGGAGCACAGTCCCGGCTGGCCCACCGACAAAGTAGCCGTCATCCCGCTCGCCGACGAACCGCTCGACGTCGCGTTGCCTGCCGGGCACCCGCTCGCGGCGCGCCGCGAACTCAGGCCGGCCGACGTCGTCGGGCAGCCCTGGGTGACCAGCCGCGACGGATACTCCCCCGCGGACGTGCTGGCCGCCGTCGTCGCTGTCAGCGGGCGCCCGGCCGATGTCCTGCACCGCATCAACGACTATTCCACCGTGGCCTCGCTCGTGGCGGACGGTGGCGCGATAGGTTTGCTCCCGCGGTTCACCGCCCAGCGCGTCCTGGACGCCGGCGTGGTGCTGCGACCTCTCGCGGGGGTGAATTCCGTGCGCAAGATCGACATCCTGGCGAGGCCGGAGACCCTGAAACGGAAATCGGTCATGACGGTCTGCGAAGCACTACAGACCGTCATGACCGAACTCGCCGGCGGCACGCGGCGCTAGAGTTCCCGGACCCGGGCCGGCTGCCCTGCGTTGAAATACTCCACGAGCTCTTCCGGCAAGGCCGGAACCAGCTTCGCGCAACCGTCGCCGCGGAGGGACTCGGTGGCAAGCACTCCCGCGGCCACGGCCTCCCGGGCCGCGATCGGCGAGGTCGCCGTGGTTCCCCCGTCCTTGGCGAACCGCAGGAACTCTGCGATCAGCAAGGGGTCCGCACCGCCATGGCCGCCTTCCCCGTCACGGACCACGACCTTCTGGTCGGGCTCGGCGAAACCTGAGGTTGTCCGGGTGGTCCATACATAGATCTGATCGCCGGCCCCGTCACCGAAGTTCTCGATCCTGCCCTTGGTGCCGATCACGGTGTAGTTCCGCCAATAGTCCGGGGTGAAATGGCACTGCTGGTACGAGGCGAGCACACCGTTGTCCAGGACCATGTTCATCATCGAGATGTCCTCGACGTCGATCGTCTCGGCGAGGTCCGTCTGTTCGGTGGGGGGCCAATTGTCCACCGAAAACCAATCCCCCATCCGGCGGCCCGTGTTGTCGCGGCGGGACGCGACGTCCCCGTAGACGGCCAGATCCCCGATTGCCTGCACCTTGGTGCTGTATCCCCCGGCGAGCCAGTGGATGACGTCGATATCGTGCGCGCCCTTTTGCAGCAGCAGCCCGGTGGTGTTGGCGCGCTGGGCATGCCAATCCTTGAAATAGTAGTCCCCGCCGTTTCCCACGAAGTGCCGGCACCAAACGGCCTTGACGTCACCGATGGTCCCGGCCAGGATGATGTCCCGCATCTGCACCACCACCGGCATGTGCCGCATGTTGTGGCCCACGTACAGTCGTGTCCCGGTGTCGAAGGCCGTCTGGAGGATGAGGTCGGCTGCTTCGAGCGTGACATCGAGCGGTTTCTCGCAGAAGGTGGGAATGCCCGCTTTGAGCGTCCGGACCGCGACGGCGGCGTGCTGGTTGTCCGGGGTCAGGACCAGCACCGCGTCCAGGCCGGAGGCCAACAAGACGTCCAGGTCCTCGGTGATGACCGCCGTCGGGATCTTCTCTGCTGCGTCAGCCCTGCCGCGCTCGCCCAGATCGCACACAACCGTGACTTCCGAACCGTGGCCGGGCTTGTGCGCGTGGCGCCACAGCGACGACCGCAAGCCGAATCCGACGATGCCTACTTTGAGGTCCATAAGTACTTTCCTAACTAGATAAGTTGATGCGCGGGCGGTGTTTGACCCACGCGCTGCACGATTCCCTGGTTGACCAGCTCGCGAACCCTCCGGTAATGAAGGGGGTCGTAGCTGAAACTGTCCATGGCGAGGCTGCCGCCGGAGCCGTTCGTATCGATGAGCGCCAGCACCTCTTCGCGACCGGCCAGCTTGGCCAGGAGCGAGAGAGCCCGGTGGTCCCACATGGCCTGGGCGAACACCTTGTAACGGATCGACTCCCACGGCACCCCGTCCGGTCCCGGGTAGACCAGGAAGGCATCGCCGCCCGGGAAGGCGCCTCCGGCACACGTGTCCTTGAACGGGTCCACGGGCGCCAACGAATGGGCCGAGTTATAGAAGTTGAATCCCCAATGCAGGAACCCCGCACATTCCAGGGCGAAGAGATGATGACCCAACACCCTGTTTCGCACCGAGGGCATGGAAATGAACCGGTTGGCAACGCCGGTGTCCTGGGCGACGCAGTAATAGACCCACAGGTCCTTCACTCCGGCGGCCAGGAACGGCGCCACGGCGTCGCTTGCCACCACGGGATTCGGCACGGCCCCACTGCGATAGAACTCAAAGTCGCTCAGGGCATCAACCACCGTCAGCCCGTCCAGGAGATCCGCAACGACGCCCTTTGCCCGTTGGTACCCCGCCAGGGCCTCGGCGCCCTCCGGTTCATCGGATATGTGGAAAATGACCCGGTCAAGCGACCAATGCTCCGCCAGGAAGGAACGCAGGGCCGGCAGCAGCTCGGCCATGAGCTCGCGGTACGAGGACGACGTCGCCGTTACGTCCCAGCCGAACCGCCGCTCCAGGCATTCCGCGGTTTCGACATAGATCGCCGGAGTCGCTTTGGCCCCCCATTGGGTAAACAAGTGGGCGATTTCCAGGTACTCGATGCCGTGTTTGGCGCAAAGGCCAACCCAGCGCTCCAGCTTGCTGAAATCAAAGTGGTAGCCGGAATCATCGCGGATCCCGATCAGTTGGGTGGCCAGCCGCGTTCCCCCGATGGCCGTGTCCAGCGGAGGCGTCCACGTGGGTGTCAGCAGCGAGTTGGCGCCCATCCTTGCCGCGGACCCCATGAAGGCATCGATGATCGACCAATGTTGCTCACTGAAGACCTCGACGCCGTAATGGCTCGCCAGGCCGTCGCAGTGGAACCAGTGGGCGTTCACGATCTCCAGTTCCGGGGCGTGGGCATGCACCACAGTGACGCAGAGGTGGGTGGCGAAGAGCGTGTTGCCTTCCGCGTCCCGTACCGAGATCCCGAGTTCATGCTCACCGGCGTTCTCCGCGGATGGCACCACGAAGTCGATCCATGCGGAGGTCCATTGCCCGTAGAAGGGCTTGATCATCCCGTCCGGGGCTGGCCGCAATAAGTCCGGATACAGTCCGGGGGTGTCCCGGTCGTAACCGGCATCATGCTCCGGGAATGCCGCCAATAAACACGGCACCAACTCAACTTGAGAAATGGAGGTAAATCCTGCCGCCGGACCGTCGACTGAGACTTCCAACGCACCCGACAGCCGGAAGTCGTGCTTCATGGGCGGCCGGAGGGCCACCTGGACCGAGGCGGTCTCGCCGGGGAAAACGGACATCGGAATGGTCCTGTCGAACGGCCGGGGTGGAGCGTCCGGGTAGACCTTTTCCAGGGCATCCACGAGCACGAACGACCAACCGTCTTCCGGGGCCGGGTTCTGTTCCGTCAAGGCTGCGGTCCTTTCCTAAGTGAGGCTCTACGTGGGTCTCTACGTGGGTGTCCACGTGAGTCTCTACTTGAGTCCGGAGCGGCCGATGCCCGCCATGACACGCTTCTGCATGAGCAGGAACATGATCAGGATCGGCGCCATGGCCATGAGCGATGCCGCCATGAGGATCGGGTAATTGTTGGCGTGCTCACCCTGGAGGTTCGAAAGCCCGACGCTCAACGGTGCGGCGTTCGCCGTCGACGTCACCACCAAAGGCCACAAGAGGTCATTCCAGGACCACAGCACAGTGATGATGACGAGGGCCCACAGGCCGTTGGCCGCGAGTGGCAGCATGACCCGGAAGAAGATCTGGAACGGATTGGCGCCGTCGAGCCGTGCCGCGTCTTCGAGTTCGTCCGGGAGCCCCATGAAGAACTGGCGCATCAGGAACAGGCCGAAAGCGCTGAAGATGCCCGGAGCCACGATGCCGGCAATGCTGTTCAGCCACCCCAGGTTTTGGATGATCTGGTACTGCGGGATCAGGAACAACTGGGACGGCACCATGATGATCGACAAGACGACGGCCAGGATGAGCCCTTTGAAGCGGAACTGCATCCGCGCGAAGGCGTAGCCCGCCATCGAGCAGAGGAGCACTTGCCCGATCACCCGGATCACGGTGATTGCTACTGTCACCCAGAGCTGTGAACCGAAATTCATGGAGGTGAAGACGTCCACGAAGTTGTGCCATTGGACGACACTGGGCCACAGCATGGGCGGCGTGCTTTGGACTTCTGCGTTCGTCGAAAGCGACATGACGATCTGGTACAGGAGCGGCGAGATCATGGCCAAACCGCCAATGCCCAGTACACAATGTGCCAGCACGTTCGAGCCTTGCTTGCCGCCTTTGGCGCCGCCTCGGCTCTTGCCGTTGCTGCCCTTGGTGCCGCGGCTTGAGGGTCCCGGTGGTTTGCCCCCGGCGCGAGAGGGGCTGAATGCAGCTGTTCCGCTCTGCCGCGATTCGACGCCGCTTTTTGTTGAGAGCATCGATTCAGACATAGTTGACCCACCTCTTCTGGATGCGGAATTGGAAAGCGGTCAGAAGAGCGATGATCAGCAGGATCAAGATGCCGATGGCTGCCGCATAGCCCTTGTCGTTCTGCAGGAAGGCCTGGTTGTAGAAGATGTACACGAGGCTTTGCGTCTGCGGCATGGCCAGGTTCGCTTTCCCCATCATCACGTACAGCAGATCGAACAGCTGGAAACCGCTGATCACGGTGACGATCGTGACGAAGAAGATGCTGGGCGTCAACAACGGAACGGTAATGCTGAAGAACTGGCGGACCCGGCTGGCCCCGTCCATCTCCGCGGCTTCGAAGAGCTCCCGCGGAATCTCGCGCAGTCCCGCGCTGATGATGATGAGGTTGAATCCCAGCGACATCCAAAGCCCCACGGTAGCCACGGCAAGCAGCGCGAACCCCGGCGTCGATGTCCAGTAGGGGCCCTGGATCCCGAACAAGCCCAGGAACCAGTTGATGGGTCCGAAGTCACCGTTGTAGATCAACCTCCATACGATCCCGACGGCGGCCGGCATGGTGATGTAGGGAATGAAGTACAGCGTCCGGTACAGGGCCGCGAAGCGCAGGCCGGGACGCTCGATCAAGGACGCAAGGATGACCGCGATGGGAATTCCCAGCAGCACGACCACCGTGTAGACCAGCGTATTGACGATTGAATGCGGAATGGTGGAATCCGCGAACATCCGCACATAGTTGTCCAGGCCGATGAACTTGGTTCCGCCGAAGACTCCCCACTTGGTGAAGCTGTAGTAGAACGTCTGGACGATCGGCCAAAGGTAGAACACGCCGATGCCCGCGACAGTAGGCACCACGAACAACCACGGCCACCAGCCATCCGATTTCGATTTTCCTTTGCGGCGATGCCCCGCTGGTAGGGCTGCACGGACGCCCTTGGCTACCGGCGTCAGGGTCTGGGCTTTCATGATTCTTTGGCCAGGGCGGCATTCATCTGGCTGGCAAGGTCCTTTGCGACGTCGGCAACCGGCTTGGTCCCGGCGAACGCCTGCGGCAGCAGGGTGTTCTCGAGTTCGTTCCAGGCGGCTGTATTGGCCGACGCCGGGTAGGGCGAGGCATCCTTGGCCAGGTCAAGGAATACGCTGAGGTCAACGGAGGGAACAGACTTTACCCAGGCGTCCTGGGTGCCGTTGAAGGCCGGGATGACGGTTCCCGTTTCCGCCTGGATCTTGGCAGCATCCTGGGTTCCCAGGAAGGCCACGAATGCCTGCGCCGCGGCAGGGTTCTTCGCATTGGCGGGAATCACGTTGGCAAGTCCGTGGATCACGCTCTGGTTGCTCTTCGGCCCCTTCGGGAGGCTGACAATGCCCAGATCGTCACCGAGTGCCTTTTGGGCTGGCCCGACGGTCCAGGAACCGTCCATGGTCATAGCCAATTTCCTGGACGTGAACATGTCGCTCGAGGACGTGTCCGTCAATTGCTGCATCGAGGGTGAAACCCCGGACTCGATCAGGTCGCGCCAGAACTGGAGGCCGGCGATTGATCCGGCGGAGTCGTATCCGGACTTCTTGCCGTCGGTCGAGATGATGGTCCCGCCGGCTTCAATCATCGTGTTGTAGTAGCTGGTCTGGCCACCCGTGAGGTCGCCGGCATAGCCGTAGATGCCTTTGCCCTGGTAGAACTTGGATAGTTTCGCGCCGGCGGATTTCACGTCGTCCCACGTCCAGGTGGACGTCGGTTCGGACACGCCGGCCTCCTTGAAGAGGGCCTTGTTGTAGAAGAGCGCACTGGTGTCGAAGTCCTTGGGGACCCCGTAGAACGCCCCGTTGACGGTGTACAAATCCACGAGTGCCTTGGGGTAATTGGCCGTGTCCACTGCTTTGCCGGACACCAGGCCGTCCAGGGACAACAGCTGGTTGTTTTGCGCGTAAAGCTTGATGTGCGGGCCGTTCATCCAGAAAACGTCCGGAAGGGTGTTGCTGCTTGCCTGGGTTTGGATCTTCGTCCAGTAGGCCGAGCCCTTGGACGGCGTGACGTCGATGGTGACTTTGATGTTCGGGTATTGCTTGTTGAATTCGGTCACGATCTTCTGCATCGCGGGCTTTTGCGCAGCGTCCCAGATGGCGTAGCTCAGCTCCGCGCTCAGGTCCTTCGCGGGAGCAGCGTAGGCGGCCTTGGCTGCGCTACCCCCTGCGGCACTGTTCCCGCCGCAAGCAGCGAGCGAAACGACGGCAGCACCGGCAGCCGCAAAGGAAAGGAATGACCTGCGGGTCACGTTGTGGTTCATAAGAATTCTCCGATGTCTTGGTCAGAAGACCGACGGTCCTTCGGGGCGGGCCCGCATTCGGCGAACAGCCAACCCAACTGGTGTTGTGCAGTTGATCACATCATGTTAATCGTTTAAAGGCAAGATTTCGAATGATCTTTTCTTAACTTTTTCGGGCACAAAACGTCACCAAAGTGCATGGAGGGCGGTTAGAGCGATCACCGGGCGCATGCCTCGACCTGCCAAAGGGACAGCCCCGGCTCACGCCGGGAGCGTCGGGTTTCTCATCGGAGAGTCGGATTCACGCCGAGGGCGCAGAGTCCCTCACGATGAGCTTCCACGGGAATTCCAGAATGCCGGCAGGCACATCGGGATTCTCTGCGCGGTCGAGCAGGAATGCGGCCAAGCCATCGAAAAAGCCCTCAGGACCAACGGTGGTCAACGACGGCGTCATGCGCTCGCCTTCCGTGGTGTTGCCGATCCCGATCACTTCGACGTCTTCCGGAATGCGGAGTTGCAGGCGTTGGGCCGCATGGATGGCTGCGATCGCGGCGAAGTCGGTGGTCGCATAGATCGCGGTCGGTCGGTCCGCACGCTGCAGGAGCCGAAACGCTGCGTCGAACGCGCTGAGTCCGTCGCGGTCATACGCCTCGACGTAGTCGTCCCGGTACTCCAAACCAGCCTTGGCAAGGCCGCGGGTGTAGGCACCCAAGCGGATGTCCAGGGTGCTCATCGACGGTGCCGATGAGATCAGGCAAGCCACGCGGCGGTGCCGCGCGGTGAGGTGCTCCACTGCCAGATCGCACGACGAACCAACCACCGGCCGCACGACGTCGAATCCCTCAGGTTCCATGGTGTCGCTGAAGACCACCAGGCGCTGCAACCTTGCCGCCTGTGCCAGCAGTTCGACATCGCCGGGCTCGTCGGCGCCGTCGATGAATGTCACGTCCGCGTTTTGCCGTTTGAGGGCCACCCGCCAGTCGGTATCGGCCAGGATCATCGGCGTAATGCCTCGTCGGGCCGCAGCCGTACCAACAGCGCGGCTCACATCCAATGCCCACGGATCCGAGATCATGGTGAGCGACAACATGAGCAGGTTCGTTCGTCCGGTGCGGATTGCCCGTGCCGATTGGTTGGGGCGATATCCGAGGGCGAGGGCAGCCTCTTGAACCCGAAGCACGGTAGCGGGGGCCACCCCGGAACCGCTCCTGCTGCCGTCTTTGCCGCTCCTGCCTGAAAGCACATAGGACACGGTCGCCGTCGAGACCCCGGCTGCCGCCGCCACGGACTTGATCGTGGGGCGCATTCGTCTCCTTCGTGGCTAAGCCGCCGGACCACGGGCGTGGTGCGCGGTAGTAGCATCATAGCTAGACGAGCGGGCGCAGGGTCAGCTCGAACAGCGTTCAGGAAGAGACGCTCCCGTAGCCCAACCGCCGTCCGCCATCACTGAGCCCAGCAGGCAAGGTACCTCCGATAATGCGTGTGGCCGTGACTGTGGTGCCGCTCTTCGTGCCGGAGACTGCTACAGTGTCGCCCGTCTTCAGGTCGGTGGCCTTGATGGTTTGGGGCGATGGCCGCCGGCCTTGCGTGCCCGTTCCGGAAGCGGGGAGCTTGACGATGGTGGTCGACGATGTGATCGCGTAGCTCTGCGTGAAGCCGTCATCGCTCTTGACGGAAATGCTCGAATCGCTGACGGACTGCACGGTGCCTCGCTGCGACACGAGCGTCGTGTAGCTGCCGTCCTTGTTCTTGACCGTGAACTCGCCGTGGATCCCCGGACCTGCGATGCCGCGGGGAAGCACGGGGAACGGCCTGGCCTTGCCGGGCGACGGCGTGGCGGGCGACGTAGCCCCGGGCGACGGCGTGGCGGGCGACGCCGTACTTGTCGGCGTCGCGCTTACCACGTACGTGGGGATGATCTGGCCGGCAGCCCAGACTGCGGCCACACCACCGCCGCTCAAGACGACGGCAATACCGCCGGCGATGAGGGCCTTACGAACCCCCGGAGTCATGGTGGACATGGCCGAATCCTTTCTCCGCTCCTCCCCGGGCCGGTAAGGGGCGGGCAGCAAAGAACTGATGACTCCATGATGACGCTTGAAGCTGTGTGGGGGCTGTGGATCCAGACACAACTGAGTCGCAGTTGTTGTCGTTTTGACGGCTCAGAACGACATTAACTGCGACCCAGTTGGGTGAGGCGCGGGTTGGGCCCACGCCGCCCGGGTTCCCTGGCCGAGCGAAGCGAGGTCAGGGAGGCGGCGGGGATCAGCCTTCGACGCCGAGCCGCTCCAGGATCAGCTGCTTGACGCGTCCCGCGTCGGCCTGCCCTCGGGTGGCCTTCATGACTCCGCCGACGATCGCACCGATGGCCTGAAGCTTGCCGCCGCGGATCTTCTCCGCAACGTCGGGCTGGGCCGCCAGTGCGGCGTCGATCGCTTCCAGCAGGGGGCCGTCGTCGGACACGACCGCGAGGCCGCGCTTCTCCACGATCTCGGCCGGGGTGCCCTCGCCGGCGAGGACGCCGTCGAGCACCTGGGAAGCCATCTTGTTGTTGATCTTGCCGCCCTCGACGAGCTTGTTGAGCTCCACGATGGTTTCCGGCGTGACGCCGAGTTCGGAAGGATCGACGTCGGCCGTCTTGGCGCGTCCGACGATCTCGCCCATCCACCACTTGCGGGCCACGGAGGCGCTGGCACCGGCGGCGATGGTCTCCTCGATGGAGTCCATGACGCCGGCGTTCACGACGTCGCGGAACTCGAGGTCCGAATAGCCCCAGTCGGCCTGGAGCCGCTTGCGGCGCGCCGCGGGCGGCTCGGGCAGCGTGGCGCGGAGTTCTTCGACCCATTCGCGGGATGCCAGGACCGGAACGAGGTCCGGCTCCGGGAAGTAGCGGTAGTCGTCGGCGTCGGACTTGGCCCGGCCCGACGTCGTCGTGCGCGTGTCCTCGTGCCAGTGGCGCGTTTCCTGGATGACCGGCTCGCCGGAGTCCAGGACCGCTGCGTGGCGCTGGATTTCGTAACGGACGGCGTGCTCGACGGCGCGCAGCGAGTTCACGTTCTTCGTTTCGGAACGGATGCCGAAACGTTCGCGGCCGTGCGGGCGCAGCGAGACGTTGGCGTCGCAGCGGACGTTGCCGCGTTCCATCTTGGCGTCGGAAACGCCGAGGTTCTTGACGATTTCGCGTACTGCGGCCACGTAGGCCTTGGCGAGCTCAGGTGCCCGGCTACCCGCGCCCTCGATCGGTTTGGTGACGATTTCGACGAGCGGAACACCGGAACGGTTGTAGTCCACCAACGAATAGTCGGCGCCCTGGATGCGACCCGTGGCGCCACCCATGTGGGTCAGCTTGCCGGCGTCCTCCTCCATGTGCGCGCGCTCGATCTCGACGCGGAACACAGTGCCGTCCGAGAGCTCGATGTCCAGGTAGCCGTCGTACGCGATGGGCTCGTCGTACTGGGACGTCTGGAAGTTCTTCGGGGTGTCCGGGTAGAAGTAGTTCTTCCGGGCGAAGCGGCAGGACTCGGCGATCTTGCAGTTCAGGGCAAGGCCGATCTTGATGGAAGACTCTACCGCCGTTTTGTTCACCACGGGCAGGACGCCGGGCATGCCAAGGTCAACCTCGTTGACGTTGGTGTTCGGCTCGTCGCCGAAGACATTCGGAGCGGAGGAGAACATCTTGGTCTTGGTGTTGAGCTCCACGTGGACCTCGAAGCCAAGGACGGGGTCGTACTTCTCCATGGCCTCTTCGAAGCTGAGGATGGCGTCGGTAGACATCAGTTGGAACCTCCGGCGGTGTTGAATGCGGTACCGAGACCTGCGTTTTTCAATTCAGGTGCCTTCGCCAACAGCGGGCCACCCCACTTCTCTTCAAGCAAGGATTCAAGGACAGCGCCCACGCGGTACAGGCGGGCGTCCTCGCGGGCAGGCGCCAGCAGCTGGATGCCTACGGGCAGGCCGTCTTCGTCGGCCAGGCCGCCAGGCAGGGACAAGCCCGGGATACCGGCCATGTTCGCCGGGATGGTGGCGACGTCGTTGAGGTACATGGCCAGCGGATCGTCCAGCTTCTCCCCCAGCTTGAAGGCCGTCGTGGGAGCCGTCGGCGAAATCAGGACGTCGGCCTGCGCGAACGCGGCGTCGAAGTCGCGCTGGATCAGCGTGCGGACCTTCTGCGCCGAACCGTAGTAGGCGTCGTAGTAGCCGGCGCTCAGGGCGTAGGTGCCCAGGATGATGCGGCGCTTGACCTCATCGCCGAAACCGGCGGCGCGAGTGGCACCCATGACACGTTCGATCGTCATGGGACCGTCCTTGGGCAGGACACGCAAGCCGTAGCGGACGCCGTCGAACTTGGCCAGGTTGCTCGAAACCTCGGACGGCATGATCAGGTAGTAGGCGCCCAGCGCGTACTTGAAGTTGGGGCAGGAAACCTCGACGATTTCCGCGCCGGCCTCCTTGAGCAGCTCAAGGGACTCGTTGAAACGGTTCTCGACGCCGGCCTGGTAGCCCTCGCCGTGGAGTTCCTTGACGATGCCGACCTTCATGCCGGTGACGTTGCCCGTCTTGGCTGCGGCAACGAGCGTGTCGAAGGGGTCCGTCAGCGAGGTGGAGTCGAAGGGGTCGTGTCCACCGATGACTTCCTGCAGCAGGGCCGAGTCCAGCACGGTCCGCGAAACCGGGCCGATCTGGTCCAGCGACGACGCCATGGCAATGGCGCCGTAGCGGGAAACGGCACCGTAGGTGGGCTTCATGCCGACCGTGCCGGTGACGGCGCCAGGCTGGCGGATGGATCCGCCGGTGTCCGTGCCGAGGGCCAGCGGAGCTTCGAAGGCCGCGACGGCGGCCGCGGAGCCACCGCCCGAGCCGCCGGGGATGCGGTCCAGGTCCCACGGGTTGCGGGTGGGGCCGTACGCCGAGTGTTCCGTGGAGGAACCCATGGCGAATTCGTCCAGGTTGGTCTTGCCCAGGATGGGCATCTTCGCTGCGCGCAGCTTCTTGATGACGGTGGCGTCGTAGGGGCTGTGCCAGCCCTCGAGGATCTTGGAGCCGGCCGTGGTGGGCTGGCCGATGGTGACGATGAGGTCCTTGACGGCGATGGGTACGCCGGCGAGTTCGTGCAGCGCTTCGGCTTCGGCACCTCCGGCGGCGCGTATCGCGTCCACCTCGGCGGCTACGGCGAGCGCCTCTTCAGCGTTGACGTGCAGGAATGCGTTGACTTGCCCGTCAACGTCGGCAATCCGGTCCAGGTACGCCTGGGTGACCTCGACGGACGTGACCTCGCGCGCGGCCAGCTTGGCGGCCAGCTGAGCCGCGGACAAGCGGATGAGTTCGGAGTTGTTCAATTCAGTCATTCGCTTAGTCCTCATCCAGGATTGCCGGAACCTTGAAGCGGCCCTCGAAGGAATCCGGAGCCCCGGACAGCGCCTGTTCGGCCGTGAACGTGTGGCCCACAACGTCTTCGCGGAACACGTTGTTCAACGGAATCGGGTGGGACGTAGCCGGGACATCGTCCCCGGCGGCTTCGCTGACGGACTTCACCGAATCGACGATGACGGCGAGCTCGCCCGCCATCCTGTCCAGCTCTTCGGCACTCATTTCAATGTGAGCCAGACGCGCAAGATGCGCGACGTCGTCACGGTTGATCGCAGCCATGGATCTCCCCTGCAAAGTTCAAATGGTTTTCCGGACTAGTCTACGTGGGTTGGACGACGAACAACGCGGGGTCACTTACGGCCCATCCGGAGGTCCCGAATGGGCCGCAAGTGACCCCGCGTTGCTGGGTGCTTTGTTACCCGATGCCGATGGCCCCCGTCAGCATGCCCACTGCGAGCATGACGACCGAGATGACCGCTGTGCGCCACAGGACCTTCTTGTGGTGGTCGCCCAGTTCCACCCTGGCAAGCGAGACGAGCAACAGGATCGCGGGGACCAAGGGGCTCTGGAGGTGGAAAGGCTGGCCGGTGATGGAGGCCCGGGCCATTTCCGCGCCGCTGATGCCGTAGTGCGCGGCGGTTTCACTCAGGACCGGCAGGACGCCGAAGTAGAAGGCGTCGTTGCTCATGAAGAACGTCATGGGGATGCTGAGCAGGCCGGTGATGACGCCCATGAACGGACCCATCTCGGCGGGGATGATGTGGACCAGCCACGCGGACATTTCCTTGACCATGCCCGTGCCGTTGAGGACACCCGTGAGGACAGCCGCCGCCATGACCATGCTGACCACGGCCACGATGGACGGTGCGTGGGCCACCAACTGCGCGCCTTGTTCCTTGACCTTCGGGAAGTTCACCAGCAGGGCAATCGCGGAACCCACCATGAAGACGTAGGGCAGCGGCACAAGGTTGGCCACGAGCATGACCATCACGGCGACGGTGAGGCCGAGGTTGAACCAGAAGAGCTTCGGGCGCAGGGTCTTGCGGTGGGGATCGAGTGCGGTGTCGGTCAAGCCGATGTCGGCGAGGTCAACCAAGGTTTCGGTGCGTTCCAGGACCTCGACGCCGGAGCCTCCGCCGGTCCCGCCGCGGCCCGAGGATCCGGTGCCGGTACCGCCGCGGTTCGTGCCGCCGTCGAACACGTCCCCTGCGTCGGCGACGTCGCCCCAGATCTCGGGAGCGGTGGCGCGGAGGCGGTTGCGTTCCTGCAGGCCCAAGAGCCAGGAGAACACGAAGACGACGACGAGGCCGGCGATGAGGGACGGGACCATCGGAACAAACACGTCGTTGACGTCGATCTTGAGGGCAGTGGCCGCACGGGCAGTGGGACCACCCCACGGCAGGATGTTCATGGTGCCGTTGGCGAGGCCGGCCACACAGGTCAGGACCACGGGGCTCATCTTCAAACGGAGGTAGACAGGCAGCATCGCCGCGGTGGTGAGGATGAAGGTGGTGGAGCCGTCGCCGTCGAGCGATACAGCGGCCGCGAGGATGGCAGTGCCCAGGACCACTTTGGCGGGGTCGTTGCCCAGCTTGCGGAGAATGAACTTCACCAACGGGTCGAACAGTCCGACGTCGATCATGAGTCCGAAGTAAACGATCGCGAACATCAGGAGTGCGGCCGTGGACGTCATGGACTTCATCGAATCCATAACCATTGGCCCGATGCCAAGACCGGCACCGGCAAACAGGCCGAAGATGGTGGGAACGATGATCAGCGCCAGAACGGGCGTCAACTTCTTTGTCATGATCAGGATCATGAACACCGCAATCATTGCGAATCCAAGCAATACCAGCACAGCCGGCTCCTTACTACAGTGAACGGCATCACGTCGATGTGATGCGCGATACAGAACCTATAGTGGCGACGCTCACAGCAAGGCGTTTGTGGGATTTGATGGACATACTGCTGATTGAGAGCATTTTGCTCATTGTGCTCAATGCTTCAATGGAGAGGTAGACGTAGAAGTACAGCGCCGCTGCTGCCCAGCTCCAGCCGGCCAATCCCCGCCGGAAGGAGGCAGCATGCCCAGGCTTGCCCTGCGGTTCTCGACGCAGACCCTGCTCTTGCAACTGGGGGTCGTTCTCTTGGTCGTGCTGCTTAGCGGCACCGTGCATGCGTGGCTCGTCTATGGGCGGATCGGCACGGAGGCGGAAAACCAGGCGCTGACTTTGGCACGCACCGTGGCTTCGGATCCCGCGCTCCGTTCCCAGGTCCAAGCCATCAGCAACGAGCCGGGAACGCCGCCTCCCGCAGTGCTCGCGGCCGGCCCCATCCAGGCTGCTGCCGAGGCTGCCAGGAGCCGCACTGGTGCTTTGTTCGTGGTGGTCACCGACGAGACCGGCTTGCGGCTTGCCCACCCGGACTTGGTCCGGCTGGGCGAACGGGTCAGCACGGATCCCTCGGATGCGCTGTCGGGGAAGGAAGTCACCACCCGGAACACAGGCACTCTGGGACCATCCGCAGGTGCCAAGGTCCCGGTCTTCGCTCCGGGTTCCGCAGGGACAGGTTCCGCAGCCACGGTGGTGGGCGAAGTCAGTGTGGGCTATTCGATGGAGTCGCTCAGCCAGAGCCTTGCCAAGGACATCGTCCCGATTGCCGTGACCGCGGCAGGCTCCCTGGTTGCCGGGGTTCTGGCGTCATTCCTCCTCCGCCGCCGTTTGCAGCGCCTGACGCTGGGCCTCGAACCCGAAGAAATCAGCACCCTGGTTCATGACCAGGTTGCCGTGCTTCAAGGAGTGGACGACGGCGTGATCGGCATTTCCGCCGATGGCCGCATCACGGTCTTCAATGCCGCGGCCAGGCGGCTGCTCGGCATGCCGGAAGGCGCGGTAACTCCCGGCTCCCCTGCCGCGGCGGGCTCGGACTGGTCCGGCACGGACTTGGCGGGCACCGATTGGGAGAATGCCCCCGTCCCCGCGCAGCTCAAAGCCCTCACGCAACCCTCTGCGCACGACGCCGAAGCCGTGGAAATCGTCGCGGGCGGGCGGGTCTTGGTTGCCAACGCCCGCAAGGCGCTGCACCGCAAAGAGGATCTCGGCTGGGTGGTCATGCTCAGGGACCGTACCGAGCTGCAGCAGCTGACGCGCCAGCTCGACGCCGTGGGCACCATGTCCGCCGCCCTCCGGGCCCAGCGCCACGAATTCGCGAACCAGCTCCATACGATCGCCGGATTCATGAGCATCGGCCAGCACGGCCAGGCCAAGGACTACCTCGCCAGGATCTCCGCCACCGGCCCCCTGAAGTTTCCCGTGCAGCAAGCCGAACTCCTCCAGGATCCCTATCTGCAGGCGTTCGTCGGCGCGAAGAGCGTGGAAGCGGACGAGCGAGGGGTGGCGTTGCGGATCGGCCCGGAGACGCTGGTGCGGGAGCACGTCACCGAGCCACAGGACGTCACCACCGTGCTTGGCAACCTGATCGACAACGCCGTCAATGCCGCCGTCGCCGGCTCTTCGACGCAACGCTGGGTGGAGCTTGAGCTGCTCGACGAATCAGGGCCCGACGGCGGCACGCTGCACATCGTCGTCGCGGACTCCGGCGACGGCCTCGGCGGTGTCGAGCCCGAAAGGGTTTTCGTGGAGGGGTTCACGACGGCGGAACCCGCCGAAGGCGTCATCGCCAGGGCAGGCGGGCAGGGACTCGGGCTCGCGCTGGTCCGGCAACTCGCCCGGCGTCGCGGTGGCGACGTGCGCGTCCTGGACCCCGGCTCGTCCGGCGGCCCGGGCGCCGTCTTCATGGCCACGATGCCGGGGGTTACCGGCAAGCCGGGCGATGCCTCATTGGCAGAATCCTCCGCAGCAGCCGAACCACCCGCAGCTGAACGCAAGGAAGGACACCAATGAGCGAAGACTTCAGGGTGTTGATTGTGGATGACGATTTCCACGTCGCCAAGCTCCATGCCGCCTACGTGGACTCCGTGGCCGGTTTCCTGGCCCTGGCCCCGGTGGGTTCGACCGCGCAGGCACTGCAGTCCGTGCATAGCCTTCGGCCGGACCTCGTGTTGCTGGATGTCTACCTGCCGGACGGTTCGGGCCTGGATCTCCTGGGGCAACTCGATGTGGATGCCATGATGCTGACCGCGGCTTCCGACGCCGTGTCCATCAGGACAGCCCTCCGGCGGGGTGCCTTGGCATACCTGCTCAAACCGTTCACCGCCGAATCGCTGTCGCAGCAATTGCGCTCCTATGCCAGATACCGGCGGATCCTGGGCCGGCAGCATGCGGTGGACCAGGACACAATCGAACGGGCCAAGCGGGCGCTCGTCGCGGGGGACGTGGCGCCGTCGGGAAAGCCGCGATCGGCGACCGAAGCATCGGTACTGGAATCCTTGGCGCCGGGGGAACAATACTCGGCCACGGAAGTAGCGGAACGGGTGGGCGTCTCACGCGCCACGGCGCAACGGTACCTGTCCTCGCTGGCCGACGACGGCGCCGTCGAAATCCAACTGCGCTACGGCAGCACCGGCCGCCCGGAACACCGCTACGGCGTCCCCGCGCGACTCTCCCCCAACTGACTCGCCCACCCAAGTAGTTCCCACCCAACTGACTCGCAGTA